>DATGXP010000805.1:0-2716 GCA_035298845.1 Chitinophagales bacterium | reverse complement strand
GTTACCATCAGGTTTTTGAAGCGGTTTTTGCGGCGAAGTTCTTCGGCGCCGCTGCGGAGGCTGTCTATGCTCTTGGCATTGATGCGGTAGCCAATGGCTTCGCTAAACTCGCGCAGGTTGGGTTTAAACAGGTCTATAGCCTGGTAATCGAAAAAGTTACGTTCCTTAGGGTCAACAGCTACCGGTATTTCTGCTTTGGTAGCCAACAGCAGTATTTGCTTAATGAAATATTTGGTAAGCACGCCCTTGTTATAATCCTGTATGATGATGATGTTGGGCTTATCGTTTAGTAGTATCTTCTTAAACTCCTTTATCAGCAGGGTTTCCTGTGCTTCGTTTACGTCTTCAATATCTTCCTCATCAAAACGTACCACCTGTTTGTCCTCATCAAACACGCGGGTTTTAAGCGTGGTCATGCGGTTTTTGTTCTGTAGTATGTGGTTGGTTTTTACACCGGCCTCGCGCAGCATTTTTATAAGCGAGTTACCGGTATTGTCGCGGCCTATCATAGATAGCAGGATAGGTTTAGCCCCTAACTCGTAAATATTAAGCGCAACGTTGGCCGCCCCACCCGGCCGCGATTCCTTTTTTTCAATCTCTACCACCGGTACCGGTGCCTCTGGCGAAATACGGTTTACCTCACCAAACAAATAATAGTCAACCATTACATCGCCTATTACAAGCACCGATAGGTTATCGAAATTAAGTTTTGGAGTGGTTGCTTTAGCGGGTTTAGTGTGTGTAGTTGCCAATAGTGGAAGTATAATAGGGTTGAAGAAATAGGTAGTTTAGTTCAGTTTCGCAAAAGCCTCTTTGGCGCGCTTGCAGGCTTCGCGCAATTTATCTTCGCTGGTAGCGTAGCTCATGCGCAGGCAGTTTTTGTCGCCGAAGCTTTCGCCGCTTACCATGGCTATTTTGCCTTCATTCAATAAAAACAGCGATATATCTTCTGGTGTGTTCAATGCCTTGCCTTCGTACGTTTTACCAAAGTATGCGCTTACGTCGAAGAAGAAGTAGAACGCACCGTCTGGCAGGTTTACTTTCAGACCTGGTATTTCTTTAAGCAGGCTATATACAAGGTCGCGGCGCTTTTTAAACTCGGCTACCATCTCGAAACAAGGGCTGGTATCGCCTAATAAGGCTGCTTCGCCGGCTTTCTGGGCAATAGAGCAAGTGCCCGAGGTAAACTGCCCTTGTATTTTATCGCAAGCTTTGGCTATGGCTAGCGGAGCACCGATGTAGCCTAAGCGCCAGCCTGTCATGGCGAAGCCCTTGCTAAAACCATTCACGGTAATTACCTGCTCTTTTATATCGGCAAACTCGGCCAGGCTGGTGTGTTTTTCGCCGGTGAAGTTGATGTATTCGTAAATCTCATCGCACAGCACATACAGGTTAGGGTGCTTTTTAACCACAGCAGCTATCGACTCTAACTCTGCCTTGCTGAATACCGAACCTGTAGGGTTACAAGGCGATGAGAAGATGATAAGCTTTGTTTTGGGCGTAATGTATTGCTCGAGCAAAGCACCAGTTACTTTAAAGTTGCTATCAATGGTAGTTGGTATTTCTACACAGGTACCTTCGGCCAGCTCGGCAATGGCGGCATAACTTACCCAGTAAGGAGCAGGCAATAATACTTCATCGCCTGGGTTTATCAGGCTAAGTACCACGTTGGCAATACTTTGCTTCGCGCCTGTGCTCACTACAATCTGGTCGGCTGTATAATCCAGGTTATTATCGCGCTTAAATTTTTGCACTATGGCTTTGCGCAACTCGGGGTAGCCGGGCACGGGTGTATATTTAGTAAAACCTTTATCTATAGCTATCTTGGCTGCATCCTTTATGTATTGCGGGGTATCAAAGTCCGGCTCGCCCAGGCTTAGGTCAATAATATCGTGGCCCTGCGCCTTGAGCTCGCGGCTCATTTTGCTCATTTTAATAGTGGCCGATTCCTGCATATTGTTAATGCGGTCAGAAAGTTGGATCATAGTAGCTGTAGCTTGAGACATACAAAAAATTTGTTTTCGCCGCGAAAATAACCCAGTGCAGAAATTTGGAGGTAAAAACTTTGTGAAGTAATTAACAGCAGGGGAGGTTTTTTCAACGGGAAAGGCAGAAGAGTAACAGCGCACAGCCACATATTCCTGAAATTTTATTTTTGTCAATTTAATCTATGAGAAAACTAGGCATTGCTTTTTTTGTGTTTGTTTCACTGTTAGCTCACGCGCAAAGCGATTCGCTGGAGGGAATGAGCAAACGAGATATAAAACGGATTGGGTGTGGTACTTACAAGCAGAAATTTAACGTGCGCATTACCCCTGTTTTTTATCACGATATAGGGCACACGATCACTACTGAAAATAATAGCAGATACGTCACTCCCCTGCTAACGTATGGGGCAGGCTTACATGTGCAGGCCGGCCCGTGTATAAGAAACCGTTATTTCCCTAATCTTTCAATTGGTATAGAGGCCGGCAAAAACCGGCTGTTAGTACCCGTATATGCCGATTTTTACATGAATATTTTGCAGCGAAGGGTTTCTCCCACCTTTCACGTGGGCGCAGGTTATATTTTTGTATATACCGATCATAATATTTACGACCAACCCACTAAAAAGCAAAGCGGGTTTAATGCTGTGTTGGGTTTTGGCATACATGTAGCAGCGAGCCGGCATGTAGCTTTGGTACTATATCCCGACTACCGTTTTATATACTACACC
>DATGXP010000804.1:0-1764 GCA_035298845.1 Chitinophagales bacterium | reverse complement strand
GTAAACTGCTGCTCGGGTGTAAACTGGAACAGCTGCAAAAACTGCCCTGCCGACACCTTGGTGCCATCGGCCAATGGAAAGTGCTCAGCTATATCTTTTACAAACTCAATTACACGCTTATCATCTTTTACATTCAACCCCTGCTGGTGGAAGTAACCAAACACAACGGTTTCTCCGGCGTTTATCTTGCCGCTATCGGCCTGCTCAAGGCCCATAATGATATTAAGGAACGTTGATTTGCCGACACCATTTTTACCAATAATACCAATACGCTCGCGGTGCTTAAAGGTATAATCAAAACCTTTTAGTATCACCTTTTCGCCATAGGTTTTGTGCACCTTTTTCAGCTCAAGTATCTTCCCTCCTATGCGCGTCATTTTTACATGCAGCTGCAACTTATCATCCGACTTGCCCGACTTCGCCTTGGTTTCTACTTCGTAAAAATTATCCTGCCGCGATTTAGATTTGGTAGTACGCGCCTTGGGTTGCTTGCGCATCCACTCCAACTCTTTACGGTACAGGTTCTTGGCTTTATCCAATGATGCGGCATCACTTTCTTCACGCTCTAATTTGCGCTGCAGGTAAGTGGTAAAATCGCCGCGGTGTATGTATAACTGCTGGTTATCTATTTCTATTATTTCGTTGCACACGTTATCTAAAAAGAACCTATCGTGCGTTACCAGCAATAGCGTAGTCTTGTTATCAGATAAAAACTCTGCCAGCCACTCTATCATTTCAAAATCGAGGTGGTTGGTAGGCTCATCCAGTATCAAAAAGTTGTTGCGTTCGCCAAAGCTGATATCTATAAGCACCTTAGCCAATGATAAGCGCTTGCGCTGCCCACCCGACATACTACCGGCCAGCTGCTCCAGGTTGGTAATATTGAGCGAGCCAAGAATTTCCTTTACTGTGCTTTCAAAGTTCCAGCAGTTAAGCTCGTCCATCTTGCCCATCAGTTCGGGCAGCGCATTATCGTCGTGGTGTTCCATAGCCAGCTCGTAATCGCGCACGGTATTAATCACCGGGTGGTCGTAGCTAAGTATGTTCTCCAGCACGTTTTTATTCTCTTCAAACGTGGGGTTCTGGTCGAGGAACGAAACGCTTACGTCTTTGTTTATCCAAACCTTGCCGCTGTCGGCTGTGTCTTTACCGGCCAGCACGCGCAGCAGGGTGGTTTTACCCGCGCCGTTTTTGGCTACCAAAGCGATTTTATCGCCCTGTTCGATGTTGAAGGTAATATTGGTAAAGAGCGGTTTCTCTACAAAAGACTTGGTAAGGTTTTCGACGTTGACGTAGTGCATAGCGGGCGCGAATGTAACATTATTGGCGGCAAGGCGGGTGGGGCGGTTTATTATAGACATTTACAACCTATAGCAACGGGGTCCCGAACTTGTTGTCTTTCGGTAGCGGAGACTTTTGCTGGAACTGTATGCCCCACCGCGTTGCACAAAGTTGTGTTTACAAAAGCTGATTACTGTCATGCGTATCTCTTTTAGCAAATCATACCTTTGTTAAAATGTTCTCTAAACGTCAGCTCCGGTATTTCTCACTTCAGTATTTAAAACATGATTTACCGGCCGGATTAACGGTTTTTTTAGTGGCCCTGCCCCTTTGCCTGGGCATTGCGCTGGCCAGTGGTGCTCCGCTATACGCAGGTATACTTTCGGGTATTATAGGCGGGCTGGTAGTATCGGTAGTTAGTGCCTCGCCCCTGGGGGTATCGGGCCCGGCGGCAGGTTTAACTACCTTGGTAGCACTGGTTAT
>DATGXP010000803.1:0-3349 GCA_035298845.1 Chitinophagales bacterium | reverse complement strand
CTGCTGCAAACGATTTTTCTGATTGCTCTAAATAAATTCGCAAGCCATGAACTACTACTTCTAAAAAAATAGTGCTGAGGATTACATAAAAAAGCAGGTCGCTCATTCCCAATGCTTATAATTGGCTTTATACTCCAGCATTATATTCAGGTAATTAGAGAACCTTTCTTCTGATATTCTGCCATCCTGGTAGGCTTTCTTAACCGCGCAGCCCGGTTCGTGCTCGTGCAGACAGTTGTTAAATTTGCAATCATTCAGCACCTCGCGCATCTCTACATAGTAGTGCGAAATCTCTTCGGGTTTAAAATCCATAATGCCAAACTCGCGGATGCCGGGGGTATCTATTACACTGCCGCCAAAAGTAAGTGGGTGCATTTCGGCAAAGGTGGTGGTGTGCATGCCCTTACCTGTAATGCGCGATATGTTATCGGTCTTTAAATTAAGGTGGGGTTGCACGGCGTTCATCAGGGTAGACTTGCCTACGCCCGAGTGGCCTGAGATAAGCGAGGTTTTATCCTTCATCAGTTCTTTCACTTCTTCAATATGCTCATTCTGAAGGGCTGATACGAATAGGGTTTTGTAACCAATGTTTTCATAAATCTTCGATACATAGTCCTGTTTCTTCTGCCCCTTTACATCCAGCAAATCCTGCTTATTGAAGATGATAACGGTAGGTATATGGTAAGCCTCGGCGGTTAACAGAAATCGGTCTATAAATCCGGTAGAGGTCCTTGGGTTGCCCATGGTTACTATCAGCAGCGCCTGGTCTATGTTGGCAGCAAGTATTTGCCGCGCGCCCTTATGCTTGGGCGATGAGCGTACGATATAGTTTTTGCGGTGCTCTATTTCGTTTATTACCCAACTGTTGTTGCCGTCTTCGGTGCTTATATCTACCCTGTCGCCAACTGCAATGGGGTTGGTATCTTTAGTTTCTTCTAAACGGAAAATGCCTTTGAGGCGAACCTTACAAATGTCGCCATTCTCTGCTTTCACCTCATACCAGCTACCGGTAGATTTTATTACTACTCCTTTCATCTATACCACGAATTACACCAATTATTGCGAATTGAATTGCATTTTGTTTTCTCCATTACGAAATGCGGGTAGAAGAAGCATGCACCGCCAGCGATATTTCCATAAGGAGTTCAGGTTCTTTCTCCAGCACATTGCCTACTACAATCATATCGGCACCTGCCTGGCAAACTTCCTCGGCTTGCGCCGCCGAGCGTATGCCGCCACCCACTATTACCGGGATAGAAACATTCTTTTTCACAGCCTTTATTATTGAAGTGCTTACCGTGTTTTCGGCCCCGCTGCCCGCCTCCAGGTAAATCAGTTTCATGCCCAGTTGTTCGCCGGCAAGTGCAGTGGCTACAGCAATATCTGGTTTATCGTTAGGTATGGGTACTGTTTGGGTAATATAACTGGTGGTAGAAATTCGTCCTCCATCAATAAGCATATAACCAGTAGGCAATACCTCAATGCCCGCTTGCTGTATGGCGGGTGCAGCCATTACATGCTGGCCAATCAGGTACTCGGGGTTGCGGCCAGAGATTAGACTTAGCAGTAAAATAGCATCTGCTTTAGCGCTAACCTGGTAGTTGTTTCCGGGGAAAATCACCACTGGAATTGCGGAGTTTTCTTTCAGAAAAACGACTGTTTCTTCAAACTTGTTTTCCAGCAGCAAACTACCGCCTACAAATAAGAAATCTACCCTGCAGTTGATAGACAATTCAACCAATTTTTGCAGACTGTTAATATCCTGCTTGTCGGGGTCGATTAACACAGCTAATTGGCTGCCTGTAGAAGATTTGACCTGTATATTGAGCATATTGATTTAAAATTAAACGATACCAACACCCCCAAATCAGGGTTTCCCGTTACGCGACAAAGATAACCCTCTATTGACGATGCCCAAATGGTGGAAAGCAGGGTATTGCCGACCAAAAAACAAGACATAAATTTTACCCGAAACGAGCGAAATTTCTCCAAATTTTTTGGTCAATTTCTTTTTCCACATAAGGAAATCAAGCCCACACTGCGTTTCAAAACCTACCCTACCTGTTTGCACAAAACGTGTGGAAAAATGTGATGGATTTTGAATGAAGCGAAAAATATATTCGTTAGAGCGTTTAGGAAATATTAAACAACACTGCTTACTATTTGAAGTAAATTTACAACCAACTACATTATGGCAAGAAAAAACGAAAAAAAGGGATTGAAGTTCGACCGCTTCTTTACCAGTGACGACAAGTCGGCTTTCGACTTATTTGAGTACGATTTGCGTTCTAGCGTAATCCGTAACCCTAAGGGTGATGCTGTGTTCGAAATGTATAATGTAGAGGTGCCTAAGGGTTGGAGCCAGGTAGCTACCGATATTCTTGCACAAAAATATTTTCGTAAAGCCGGGGTCCCGCAGCCTGATGGTTCGCTGGGTGGCGAGACTTCGATTAAGCAGGTAGCTCATCGTTTGGCCGATTGCTGGAAAAGCTGGGGTGAACGCTATGGTTATTTTGCTTCTGCCAAAGATGCTACTGTATTTTACGATGAGTTGGTTTACTCATTGCTTGACCAAATGGCAGCCCCCAACTCTCCACAATGGTTTAACACGGGGCTATATACTTCTTATGGCATAACCGGCAAACCGCAGGGCCACTACTTTGTAAACCCTGATACGGGTGTATTAGAGCAATCAACTTCTGCTTACGAAAGGCCGCAGCCACACGCCTGTTTCATTTTGTCAGTAGATGATGATTTGGTAAACAACGGCGGTATTATGGACCTGTGGACCCGCGAAGCACGTATTTTCAAATACGGCTCGGGCGTGGGTACTAACTTTAGCAATATACGCGGCGAGGGCGAAAAGCTTTCGGGCGGTGGTACTTCATCGGGCTTAATGAGCTTTTTGAAAATTGGTGATGCAGCTGCCGGTGCTATCAAGAGCGGTGGAACGACCCGCCGTGCAGCCAAGATGGTGTGCCTTGACCTTGACCACCCTGAAATTGTAGATTTTATTGACTGGAAGAGCAAAGAAGAAGATAAAGTAGCTGCCCTTATAGCAGCGGGTTACGATTCGCACTACGAAGGCGAAGCTTACAAAACCGTTGCCGGGCAAAACTCAAACAATTCAGTGCGTATACCTAACTCTTTCTTCCATACATTGGAGAAAGGTGAGGACTGGAACCTGGTTGCCCGCAGCAATAAGAAGGTAATGAAGACTATTCCTTCGCGCGAACTGTGGGATAAAATAGCAATGGCCGCCTGGCGCTGTGCTGACCCTGGTGTGCAGTATGATACTACTATTAACGAGTGGCACACTTGCCCGGAGGATGGCCCTATCCGCGCCAGC
>DATGXP010000802.1:0-2613 GCA_035298845.1 Chitinophagales bacterium | reverse complement strand
TCCGATTCCGACACATTAAACTCCAGGTGTTTGTGGTTTAATATTTCAAATGGCAAAGACTTTACATTTACATGCTCACCACTGGTTAATAACGTAGCTCTTTTAATTACATTTTTAAGCTCGCGCAAATTACCATGCCATGGATAGCTTAAAAATACGTTTTCTACTTCAGGGTCAAATCCGGAAATGGTTTTGCCCAATTCAAGCGCTGTTTCGCGCAGGAAATTGTTGGCAAAAAACAGAATATCCTGTTTTCTGTTGCGCAACGATGGTACTTCAATGCTAAACTCGTTCAACCGGTGGTATAAGTCTTCTCTGAATTTCCCCTTTTGAATGGCCTCTGGCAACCTTTCGTTGCTGGCCACTATTATTCTCACATCGGTTTGTATTTCTTTATTGCCGCCTATACGTTTCATTATCTTCTCTTGTATTACGCGTAATAACAATATCTGAACATCATAGGGCAGGTTTCCTATTTCATCCAGGAACAAAGTGCCACCATTTGCCAGTTCAAAGTGCCCAATCTTTTGATTAATGGCGCCTGTGAATGAACCTTTCTCATGCCCAAACAATTCGCTGCCTGCCAGGTCGCGTGATATTGCCCCGCAATCCATGGCAATAAACGGCTTATCGCTGCGCTTGCTTTTATCGTGTATCATACGGGCAATTCCTTCTTTGCCGGCACCACTTTCTCCGTATATTACTACGCTGTAGTTGGTGGGGGCAACAAGTTCTATTTGGCTTTGCAGGTGTTTCGATTCGGGCGAATTGCTAAACAAGTATGCCGATTTGCTGTTGTTCCTCCGTGTTTTAGTGGCTGGCGATTCGCCCGGGGCACGGGGTGCAAGAGCCTGGCTTATGTTTAATAATATTTCATCGGGAATAAACGGCTTGGTTATATAATCAAAAGCCCCCATGCGCACTACCTTTACTGCGGTGCGCAGGTCAGAATAGCCCGTAATAATAATCACCGGCAGGTCAGGGTTCTTCTCCTTAATCTTGGTAAGCAGGGTACTGCCATCCATATCATCCAGGCGGTAGTCGCACATTACCAGGTCAGGGGTGAAGCTGTCCACTAATTTTTCGCCTTCGGCACCCGAGCTGGCAGTTGCCACATCGTAGCCATGCTTGGTTAAAAAGCGTTTTAGCAAATTAATTATATCGTGGTCATCATCTATTACTAATATCCTGCTCATAATGGGGTTGATTTTAGGGTGATTAATTCTATTTTGATTTTTTCTTGTATTCTTAATTCTCTTCGCCTGCTGTTAGCAGGTAGTCTTCCTTCTTAGGGTTCATAAAGGCGTTCTTGTCCAGCTTAAATATTTTGCTCATAACAATCCGAAGATTTCTGAACGAGGACGGTTTGGGGAAATAAAAATTTGCTCCCCGCTTAAAAGTCTCTTCTATGTACTCATTGTTGACCGAGGTAGAATAAATAATAACCGGAATATGCTGCAATTCTTTGCTATTTCTTATTTCAAGTAAGCACTCATGCCCGTTTTTTAAAGGCATATTCAAATCCAGAAATATCAGTTCCGGCAGGTTGTTGCTCCTATCCTTTAACTTACTCATCAGGTCCTCTCCATTTTCTGCGGTAAATACCTTTGCATCAGGCATCACCTCCTGCATTACATCCAAAAATATCTCGCGGTCTTCGGCATCGTCATCAGCCAGCATAACGCGCATAACTTGCCCGGCTGTTAGTGTTGTTAATATGTATGGCGATCGTTTCATATAGCTATACTATCTGCCTGTTCCGCTGTTGTTTAATTTTATTTTCGACCTATTGGAAAAAACGTTGAAATCCATTAAATACACGTGGGTGTAATTGGGGTAATATTCAACGTTATTTAATCTTTTCAATAAACAGACCAAAAATAAAGCCCCTTATTTTACCCAAAATGGGGAAATATTAAAATGCTTGCTCTCCAATTTAGATTAAATGGGCAATGTTTTCTACACATTATTGTCTGGTAGAAAGATATTAAATGTGGCTCCCACGTTAGGCTTGCCGGTGGCTGATATGGTACCGTTGTGGTTGCTTACTATTTTTTTGCAAATAGCAAGGCCAATGCCGGTGCCGCTATACTCCGAGCGGCCATGCAGTCGCTGAAATATCTGGAATATCTTGCCTTCATACTGTTGATCAAACCCTATACCGTTATCAGTAAAGCTTAAATGCCAGCCCGGTTTGTTGCCCGGGCCTTCGGTACGCGTAGCGGCTATCTTTATTACTGGTATTACATCGGGCTTGCTATATTTTATAGCATTACTTATCAGGTTTAAGAACAATTGGCGCAATTGCACCGGCACAGCTTGTATTACCGGTAGTTCAACCGTCTCTATTTTAGCCTGTTTGTCTTCAATAACATCCTTTAGGTCGCGTATCGCTTCATTCAGTACCTCATTAAGATTGGTAGCTACAAAAACAATTTCTGTAGAATTAGTTCGCGAAAATTCAAGCAAAGCGTCCAGTAGGTTTTGCATGCGCTCTACGCCACTAAGCACACGCATAAAATCTTCTTTGCCGCTGGTAGATATGTTCTGCATTTCCTTCTCGAGAATGCGATTAGAAAACAGCTGTATTTTACGCAATGGCTCTTTTAAATC
>DATGXP010000801.1:0-3682 GCA_035298845.1 Chitinophagales bacterium | reverse complement strand
GTAACCCACGCGCTTGTTATACATACCCAGGAAACCCATGTTGGCCGATGCCTTAAACACCAGGTTTTTCCATACCGGTATATACCACTCCATCATAATCTTCCACTTGTGGAACTCTACAAACTTATAGCGGTCGGCAGCCGATAACGATGGGTCATCGTAATCAAGGTTCTTGCGCGAGTTGAACATAAGCGAGTATGGCAGCGTAAACTTGCCCTGTACCATAAAGTAGAAACCTTTATTGTAGAAGGTAGGTGCCGCCAGTTCACGCGAATCGCGCGATAAAGTCAACTGTAAGTTAAGGTTAGTAGCCTTACCATCGGTAAATATGAAGTAGGTAGAATAGTTTTTAAGAATATAGTGCTGAAACTCTACACCTATTTCGGCGGTAAAGAAATCATCCGGCCATTTTAAACGCGTACCCAAACCTACGTATACGCTGGTAGAGTAGTAGCTACCGTTAATTTTCGTGTAATCAAGCGGGTTGAAGGTATTGGCGCGCAAACGGTTGAAGGCAAAATTTAGCGATTGTGGTTTTTTACCACCCAGCCATGGCTCGGTAAACGATACGCTATACGATTGGAACGAGCGCCCGTTTGAGTTTACGCGTATACCCAAACGTTGCCCATCGCCCGATGGCAGTGGTGTCCAGGCTTTCTTGTCGGCTATATTGCGTAGCGAGAAGTTGGTGAAGTTTACACCCAGTGTGCCAAATATACCACCGGCGCTGCTTTGCGTGGCACGGCCACCATAACCGGCAGAAAGCTCAAGCTGGTCGCTTGGTTTTTCTACTACACGGTACTCTATATCCACCGTTCCGTTCTCAGGGTTAGGTATAGGAATAACATCTAACTGCTGAGGGTCGAAGTAACCAAGGTTTACAATTTCGCGCTGCGAGCGTATAAGGTCGGTACGGCTGAATTTGTTGCCCGGCAGGGTGCGCAACTCGCGGCGGATAACACGCTCGTTGGTTTTGGTGTTGCCCAATATACGTACCTCGCGGATGGTAGCTTGTGCACCTTCGTTAATGCGCAATTCAATATCTATCGAGTCACCCTCAATCTTAACCTCCATAGGTGTTACGCTGAAAAACAGGTAACCATCATCCATATACAGCGAGCTTAAATCGCCACCGTTAGGGTTCATAAATATGCGCTCGTCAAGGGTCTTTTGGTTATATACCTCTCCCTTCTTTATGCTTACAATTTTAGCGAGCAATGAATCCGGATATTTGGTGTTACCGTTAAAGTAGATGTTGCGGAAATAGTATTTGCGGCCTTCGTCTACACGGATATCTATCATCAGGTTTTTTCCATCAGGTTGCAGGTAAGTAGTATCCCATTCAATTTTAGCATCGCGATAGCCTTGTGTATTGTAATAGTCTATTATCTTTTGCTTGTCATCTATGTAATCGCTCCGCTTAAATTTAGAGGCCTTAAAGAAATTGAGGTTCAGGAAACGCGATGAGTAGTCATAAGCACGCAATACCGATAGGTTGCCTATTATCTGGTACCATTTTATATTGATAGAGTCGTGCGCAAAGTTTTTCTTAAAGCGGAAAAGACCATCCAGATCGAACTTAATCTTCTCATGGGTTTCTTTCATCTGGCGTTTTAATTTCGCCTCCGGCTCTTCGCGGTTACCGGTTATGTTTATTTGTTCTATTTTAACCTTGGCGCCTTTATCTACGGCTATGCGCAGCTTTACGCTGTTGGTCATTATAGAGTCGGGCTCTTCTGTAATTGTAACTTTTACCGAAAGAAAGCCCTTATCTATGTAATAGTTCTTAATAGTGTTTACCGACATGGCGCGCATGTTCTCGGTAAATATGCTGCCCGAGCGAATTTCTATGCGCTTGCGCAACTCATCGGCATCGGTGGTTTTTACACCGGTAAAACTAAAGCGCGAAATACGTGCCCGCTCTTCTACATGTATTACCAGGTAAATCTTATTGCCTATTATGTCGCTGGCATCTATACTTACATTGGTAAACAGGCGCTGTTTCCACAGGGCTTTAATCGCCTTGGGTATTTGCTCGCCCGGTATCTTTACTTTATCGCCTTTGGCTAAACCAGATAAGGTTACCAATATGTTTGCATCCAGAAACTTGGCACCTTCTACTTTTATGTCGGCTACTTCATACTCTACGCTCTTCGAATAATCGAAGAGTGCAGGTTCCTGCGCCAACAATAAGGTGGATATAAATAATAAGGGGAGAAGAAATATCTTTTTCAGGATGGGGTCGTTTATCTTGTTTCTATTTATTTTCTCCTACTATTTGCTCACTGGTTTTACCAAAGCGCCTTTCGCGGTTTTGGTAGTCAATAATAGCTTTATAAAGCTCTTCTTTATTAAACTCAGGCCAAAATTTATCGGTAAAGTAAAACTCGGCGTAGGCTAATTGCCACAACAAGAAGTTACTTACCCGCATTTCGCCGCTGGTTCTTATCAGCAACTCGGGGTCAGGCCGGCCTGCTGTATATAAGTTATCGCTTATCAGCTGGTCGGTTATTTCGTGCAACCCTATTTCGTTGCTCTGCACCTTTAGCGCTATCTGTTTCACCGCTCTCAGTATCTCATTTTTGCCACCATAGCTTAGCGCCAGTATCAGCTCCATGCGCTTGCCGCCTGCCGTTTTATCTATGGCTGCGCGCAACTCCTTTGCCACACTGCCCGGCAGTGCATCTATATCGCCTATAGCGCCCAGGCGAATATCATTTTTCATCAGTGTCTTCAACTCTCCGTTAATCGTTTTTAACAGCAGGGTCATCAGGGCACTTACTTCTATCTGTGGCCGGTTCCAGTTCTCGGCGCTAAAGGCATATAGGGTCAAATACTCTACTCCTAACTCGGCACATGCCTCCGAAACTTCGCGCACTGCGTTCACGCCATTGGTATGTCCAAAAATGCGGTTTTTACCATGCTGCTTGGCCCAACGCCCGTTGCCATCCATTATCACGGCTATGTGCTTGGGTAACCTGCTTAAATCAATTTTCTCTTTTAAACTCACTAACGAACGATTAAACGCTTGTTTTAAAAATTATTTTGCCCCGCCGTAAAATGCTTTTTTGCATAAAAGTAACCGCTGTGCCAAAGCTGTTATTATGCTACACTGGCATTGCCGGCAATAACCCGTTTTTTAAAGCGGGGGCGAAGATATTAAAATAGGTGACAGATGGGGGCTTTTTACTATGGCTGAAAAGTGCTGCCGGCAGTGAGGCTAAATTGGTTAGTTTAGAAGGTGGCTCGTCTGTTATGCTACTACGCCCTTAATATTTAGTCGAAAAGAGTGTTTTTGAAAAAATGTCCATACCCTGCCTTTGTAAGTTTTTGATTGCCAGCCAGTTACTGCAAGTTGCTGTCCATACCATTGCCTGCCGGCGCTATTCTTTTGGCGTAGTAAGGGTTTGCAGTTCATGAAAGGTAAAACAATCAGCAGTAAGGTATTGGTAATCAGATAAAATACTTTTAGTTATACTTTAAATATAACTAAAAGTACCTTTTAAGATGCATTTTTCAAGCTGAAAGTAGGATTAACTTCTTATGGTAAGTGCGGTAAAATGATGGAATTGGATAACTGGCTTTTTACCTGTAAGTGCCGTTAGGGCTTGGGCACTGTACCTTCATAATAGTGTAAGAGAGGGTAATGCCGCCAAAAAGATAGTCGTCAAATTTAGGCGAC
>DATGXP010000800.1:0-2816 GCA_035298845.1 Chitinophagales bacterium | reverse complement strand
CCTAATACAAAGTTGGCATCGTCCCAATCATGCTTTTCAAACACATCTTTTATTACCAAGCCGTATAAAGTAGGGGCACATTCATGTATATCGCTTACACGGTTCCAGCTTTTAAGTATATCAATAGCCTCTTTTAAATCGGGGTATTTGTTTGCATCCAGATTAAAAAGCGGAGCACTGCACTTGTATAACGGGCTTTTTTCTGACAGGGTGATATCAAATTTAAGGTCGTGCATATCCTTCCACGTAAACTTGCTTTTAACACCGATTAGCTCCTGAAAACGGGCTGCGCGGTTGTTATCGCCGGGGCGGCCATCTATGAGTTTGCGGGCTGTAATACAATAGCCATTGGTACATTCACTACTGGTATTATGCAAAGGCGAGTTATTGGTATTGTAAACATAACCACAGGCGGGGTTAATCTGGCGGGTCATACTATCCAGGGGTATTAACTTAGTCCATAAGGTTTTTGATGTATTACCTGCTACCAGCCCCTCCCAATTAAAGGTAGTATCCCTATCGGGAAACATGCCATGGTTAAGATAAAAGATATTGTCATTTCTATCGGCATACACAATATTGAAAAGCGTAATGGAATGCAAACGTATAGCATCCCAATATTCATTGTAGTTTCTTGCTTTGTTCATTTTATAAAGCTGTTCGCCCGTCTTAATGGTCATATTACCCGGAAAACGCACCGCATAAAAACTATTGCTTTTATCACTTTTTACAGTAGCGCCATACTTGCTCCAGTAAGTCATTTTTTTAACCGGCAATACAAACTTTCCTTTTTTAGCCAGGTTTACTTTTAGCCACACAGGCCGTTTCTCCAGTTTTTCCCATTTGCCATCAAACTCATATTCGAGTTTGTGGCGCGGATTTGTTTTAAGTTTAAATACGTCCAGTTTATCAAAATTATTCCAGGTCATGCCCCAGCCCAGATTTTCGTTCACACCCATAGCCAGTGATGAGCAACCCTGAAACATACACCCTTCCATATTGAGGCCTTCTTCACTTTGCAGATGTGCTTCGTAAAAAGATAACAGGCCGTCAAAACCCATGTGCGGGTTAATGCATATAAAAGGTTTACCATCTTCCATTTTTGAAGCGTTTAGGGCAAACGCATTAGAGCCAACCGAAGGCTCAAGGTGTTTCGGATATACTTCAGTATTATCAAATTTACCGGCTATTGCATCGCCAATAGGATCGGGAGAGCGCGACAAAACCGACATAATAACCGTATAGCAGGTAATAATATCTTTTGATGTAAGCGGAAACGCACTCTTTACTTTTACCTCTTCGGGATGGGCTGCTGCATAGGCATTAAGCCCTTGCACAAAACCATCGATATACTTTTTAAACTCCGGCGAAAGGTCGGTATCAAATCTTTCCTCTACCAGCTTACGCACTCCTATGGCATGCACAAAAAAATCGTTTTTAGCACCACTAATACCATCGCAGCGGCCCATATAGCCCTTACCGGTATATATCAACTCTTCGGTAATATGAAAAGCATCTTCGGCATTGGCCCACGCCAGTCCGTAAGCCACCTCGGCATCGGTTTTGCCAAATATGTGCGGTATGCCAAAGCTATCGCGCACTATGGTTACATTTTGTGGGTTTATGATAGGGAAGCCATCGGCGCTTAATCCGGCCTTTGCATTGTTGCCTGAATTAGCTATCGCGGTTAGTGAAAAGATACAGCCAACGAAAAATGAAAGCACAGTTTTCATGAAAAGAAATTTTTGGAAGCTTAAAAAAACGCAGGTGAAAGTAATTGTTTTGCACTACACATAATGCAGCCCCGTTTCAAACTCCGTATTCAACACCTCTGTTATAAATCCGTAATCCTTTTTAAGGTCTACAAAATTTAAGTGCTCCGTGTTTATCAGCACTACCCGCGAATGCTGCTGGTGCTTAAAATAATCAAGATAGGCATTTTGTATATTTTCTAAATACTCCGGTTGAATGTTCACTTCGTAATCGCGGCCGCGTTTGCGTATGTTATCCATCAGTTTATCTACCGGTGCATATAAATACAGAATTATATCGGGCTTGGGTAAACTTGGATTAATAATATCAAACAGGGTGCGGTATAGCTTCGATTCATCTTCCGATAAGTTGTTATTGGCAAATATCAGGCTCTTTTGAAAAAGAAAATCGGATACCGTAAACGACTTGAATATATCTGCCTCGCTCAATAGCTTTTTTAATTGCTGAAAACGCTCAGCCATAAAATATAACTCAACCGGAAACGCGTGGCGCGCCGGATCTTTATAAAACCCGGGCAAAAAAGGGTTATCCTCAAACTGCTCTAAAATAAGCTTGCCATTAAGGTCGCGCGATAGCTGTTTGGCCAGCGTGGTTTTACCGGCCCCTATACATCCCTCTATGGTTATAAAATTGTAGCGCACGTTGCGAGTATAGGTTTTAATGTTCTAAGTTTAAAGCAGGCCGCACTTCGCTGTTATCTTCACATTCAACCAGCAACTGGTGTATAGTTTTGTTTAGTACCGGATGGGTAAAATCCGGGGCAATCTCATTAAGCGGTGCCAGCGTAAACCTGCGCTGGTGTAAATATGGGTGTGGCACTTTTAAGTGCTCCTCTCCTATTATCTGGTCGCCGTAAAAAAGTATATCAATATCAATAACCCTGGGGCCCCACTTTACGGTTTCTACACGGCCTACTTCTTTTTCAATTGATTTAAGCGCTTGTAATAGTTCTGTGGCGGGTAACGCGGTCTTTACCTCTAAAGCCTGGTTCAAAAAAGGGTTTTGCTCCTTTAAGCCCCATGCTTCGGTTTCGTACAAGCCCG
>DATGXP010000799.1:0-2849 GCA_035298845.1 Chitinophagales bacterium | reverse complement strand
ACCCAAATACTTTATGGTCACATAATCGTCATCGCTACCGTTGCTGCTGCGGCCGGTAACATATACATCGTTGGCAGCATCTACCCAAATACCCGTGGCGCGGTCGTTTTTAGAAGCCTGGTCCAGGGTCTTTACCCACTGCTGAACCAGTGATGAATTGAACTTAACTGTAGCGTAATCATCGCGGTTAGCCGATGTTTTCGATTCACCGGTTACAATAATATTTCCCGCGCCGTCTATAGCCATATCAGCAATTTCATCATCAAGGCTTTCGGCCCCGTTAAATGTACCTATTGAGGTTTGTACCCCGGCAGATGAATACTTAAGCACTACATAATCGTTATTGAGATTTCCGTTGTAACCATACCCGCCTGCAAAAATGTTACCGGCATTATCTGTAGCTACTTTTACGCCATAATCATCCAGGTGCCCGGTATAATCATACGTTTGTAACCATAAAAGATTTCCGGCAGTGCTGTAAAGAGCGGTAGCAATATCTTTACCAAAATCAGTTTTGGCGGTTCCGGTTACAGCAATATTGCCGGCATTATCAAAAGCCAGGTCGTTCAATTCATCATTACCATTACCCACTCCATCATAGGTGCGTGTCCAAACAGTATCACCTAAGCTGTTAAACTTTACCAGCAAAAAATCTTTACCATCGCCCTGGCGCATAGTAAAACCCGCGGCGTATATGTTACCCGAAACATCGCGTATAAGGGCATTAAACTTGTCGCTGTTATCGCCAAACCCCGCATGGGAGCTGGCCCACTGCTGGGTTAAATTCTGAGCGTGGGAGTAATGAAAACCTGAAAGTGCCAAAAGCACACATAACAATCTATTCATACTAGGTTAATGATTAAATCATTCAAATATTTGCTGAAAATAGCAAAACTGCAAGTAGAATATACGTTATGCGATAAACAAAGGTAATTTGCTGGTGAATTTTTGCACGTTTTGCAAAGAATACAATGGCAAATTTTGCATAAATAATGACTCAACCATAGTAAAAACATAAAGGCCCCTCTTTCCCAGAGCAGGCCTTTAATGAAAACGAATGATGTGGATGCGGTTATTTGCCTATAAAAATACGTTGTGTGCTTATCTTGTTATTGTGCTTTACACTTACCAGGTAGTAGCCCATGGGGTGCTCATCGAAGGTTACCGTTGAGCGGTCCCCAAGTAGCGAGCTATTATATACCGGTTGCCCTATAATATTGTGTATTTGAACATTATCGCCTGAAGATACAGCACCGGGTAACACGATGGTAATAATTCTGCCGGCAGCATTTACTATTACATCTTTTGATTCAGTCTCGTTAATACCTGTAGCAGTAGATTGAGTTACAATTACCTGAACCTGTGCAGTAGTAGAGCAACCATGGTCGTTTGAAGAGAATAGAGTTACAGTATATACCCCTGGTTCGTAGTAAGCAAGGTCAGGGTGGGCTACACCGGTAATAAGGGTGCCGTCGCCAAAATCCCACTCGAAATGATTAGCGTTGGTTGCGTTTGCGCTAAAGGTTATATTCTGGTAGGTCTCTACCTGCAGCGCTGTTGCCCCGATACTAGCCTGTATTTGTGTACCATCTATATAAAAATCCTGCGTAGTTTGGTAAGCACCTTTAGTGCGCACCAGGTAATAATCACCCTGAGATAGCCCTGTAAAGGTAACCGGTGCATTTACGTTTGTAAAGTCCGCCACAGGTTGATCGTTGTTGTCAAATAACTCATACTTATCCCAGGTAACTGAAGTATCGGAGTTTATAGAAAGTTCCGCGTCATCATTTGAACAGCCGGCAATAGTGCTGGAGAATGAAGAGGGGTAAGATATATGGATAAAAAACCTTCCTTCTATAGCTGCTCCCGAATCAAGGTGCAAAGGATAAAAATTAGTTCTGAGGTCGATAGAGCGGCCTATCTGGCGGTCTTCTAAAGTTATAATTGACGTAGGGTCGAAATTATCGAGCAATGGAGCCGTAAGATTGTAATTACCGCTAACATCAACCATTATACCCAAGGCAACTTCTTCTGTGGTGCTTAGGGTGCCATAACCATTAATTGAGCAGTGGCGGTTATCGGATGTAATTGAATAAATAACAGGAACACCATATACGCCGCTCAGCACCTTCTCTGCATCTTCCTGAAAATCGTACGTAGGGTGTATTCCCTGGTCGAAATACATGGTGGCCTCATCAAGGTTTCCAAACTGCGACTGAATACGAATTTTGACCGTCTTCTTCTCTTGCGAGGCATAAGAAGAAATACCCAGTAAAGTGAATAATAATGTAAAAGTTAAAAATCTCATGGAAGCCTGTTTTTGTTTGTTTTTGAATGTTCCTTCATTCCCGGCTTTCCATTATCAGCAGCAAGTTCCGGTTGCCTTTGATAGCATGTTTTACGCCCTGAAAACGGCAAAAGTTTCGGCTTGTTTACAACGTGCAGAATGTGTAAAACAGAGTGCAATGCAAAAGCCACAACCGGCAAATTTTGATAAACCGGATTTGACAAAATGCAAGTTGGGCAAGGCCTCTTTTTAATTAAAGAAACCTTGCCCAACGCAAGTAAAAAACAGGAAATAGTTATTAATGCATATCGCCTTCCATAGGTGTTTGACAACACTGCGGCAGCTTACTAAAAGCATCGGGATTTTTCTTAACATTATCGGCATCGTAACCGGCAGCCGATATTACTTCGCGTAATCTTTCGGGGCTCGTTTTATCCGGATCATACTTTACCTTAAGCTTCTTGTTGTTCATGTTAAGCAAAACGGCATCAACCCCTTCAACTGCTTTTACCGCTTTTTCTATCCGCGCTTTGCACGAACCGCAAATGGCAGAAGTCTTAAT
>DATGXP010000798.1:0-1613 GCA_035298845.1 Chitinophagales bacterium | reverse complement strand
GTTTCGGCCATTAACTCTTCAGCAGTTTTTTGCAGTACATCCAGCTTGCGGCTGGTAATAACCACATTGGCACCCAGCGTTAAAAAATACTTGCTCATCGATTTACCGAGGCCTGTGCCCCCACCGGTGATTAATATTGTGCGTCCTTTTAATGCGCCGTCTTTAAGCATGCCATCTGTGTAAGCCATAATAATTGTGTTAAGGTGTTAGTGTATAAATGTTTCTCTCCAATTTGTCGTTAGACAATTGAAAGTATTCATTTTTTATCGACTGTAGGTAGGTAATGAAAGATGCTATTTACTTAAGCACCACCTCGTCTCGCTTCGCTCGACCACCTCCTCCTTAAATACCGCCGCGGTAGCGGCGAAGGAGGAGAGCTTAGCAGCCAAATGCGGCTTAAGTAAATCAGATTATGTTCTAATACTGCCCGGTATTCAGCAGCACAAGGGTGCAGGCTTCTTCGGTTTTAATGCCGTTCTTTTCGGCAAGGTCGGCCAATTCGTCGTTCTCGGCACCGGGGTTGAAGATAATGCGGCGCGGCTTGGCGGCTATTATTTTATCGTAATACTGCTTCTGGTGCATGGGGTTAAGATACATGGTTACAGTATCTATATCCGTATCGGCAGGGAAGTCAGGCTTTACTTCTACATCGCCCACCTGGCCCAAATCGCGGCCTACACCCAGCACTTCGTGCTTGTGGGCGCGCAGCAGGTTCATGGCTTTGTAAGAGTAGCGGGAAGTATTGGTAGATGCACCGAGCACTAAAGTTTTCATATCGAATTCATTTTGCCACGAAGACACGAAGGCACTAAGTTCTTTGTGGCTTCGCGTCCTTGTGGCAGATTATCTTCAGGCCAATGCAGCCTCTTTTACCTTCTCCAGTTTATCAACTGCGCTTTTCATTTTCTTTTTCAACTCATCCGATATACCAACCAGTGGCAAGCGCACGTCGGCGCTGCAAATATTTTGCAGTTCAAGCGCATACTTAACACCAGCCGGGTTACCTTCTGCAAAAAGCATATCGGTAATGTCGTTTAACTGAAAGTGCAATTTTCGTGCCTCTTCAAAGTTGCCCGCTAAGCCCTGGCGAACCATCTCGGTAAATATTGCCGGGAAGGCCTGTCCTACTACCGATATCACACCATCTAAACCATAGGCCAGTAAGCCAAGTGTAATGTTGTCATCGCCCGATACCAACAGAAAATCCTTTGGTTTGTTTTTGGCTATCTGCATACATTGGTTAAAGTCGCCCGAGGCTTCCTTCATACCAATAATGTTATTTACCTCTGCCAGGCGCAAGGTGGTTGCTGCCAGCATATTGCTGCTGGTGCGGCCTGGCACGTTGTATAATATAACGGGGCGCGGCGCTGCTGCGGCTACTGCTTTGTAATGCTGGTAAATGCCCTCTTGTGTTGGTTTGTTGTAGTAAGGAGACACCGACAGGATGGCATCTACGCCGTTAAAGTGGAACTCCTCCATATCTTTAATTACCTGGTGTGTGCTGTTGCCACCAAAGCCGGCTACTACCGGTACGCGCTTAGCTACTTTCTCTATCGTAAAATTCAGTATGTCAAGTTTCTCCTGCTTATCCAGGTTTACGCTTTCGCCGGTGG
>DATGXP010000797.1:0-5016 GCA_035298845.1 Chitinophagales bacterium | reverse complement strand
GGAAAAGATTTTAGTAGCTAATAGAGGCGAGATTGCCCTGCGTGTAATGAAAAGCGCCCGCGAGATGGGTATTAAAACGGTGGCTGTATACAGCGAGGCTGACCGAAATGCCCCGCACGTGCGCTATGCCGATGAGGCAGTGTGTATTGGGCCTGCATCTTCCAAAGAATCGTATTTGCGTGGTGAGAAGATAGTAGAAATAGCCAAGGCACTTGGTGTGCAGGGCATACACCCCGGTTATGGATTCCTTAGTGAGAACGCCACTTTTGCGAAGCTGGTAGAAGAGAACGGAATAACTTTTATAGGGCCAACACCCGAAGCTATTGAAGTAATGGGTAGCAAACTGGCTGCCAAAGAAGCCGCCAAAAAATTTGACATACCCATGGTGCCGGGCAGCGAGGGTGCTATTACCGATGTAGCTGAGGCAAAAGTACTGGGCGAAAAAATTGGATACCCTGTTTTAATTAAAGCCAGTGCCGGTGGCGGGGGTAAGGGTATGCGGGTGGTAAACTCAGCCGATGAACTGGAAGAGCAGATGCAACGCGCGCAAAGCGAGGCTATCAGCGCCTTTGGCGATGGCAGTGTGTTTATAGAGAAATATGTAGGCTCGCCCAAGCACATAGAGGTGCAGATATTGGGCGATAACTA
Source organism: Chitinophagales bacterium (assembly GCA_035298845.1). Lineage (GTDB taxonomy): Bacteria > Bacteroidota > Bacteroidia > Chitinophagales > LD1 > Bog-950. The sequence continues at coordinate 4,368 of DATGXP010000797.1, read as the reverse complement.
TGGCAATATAGTTTACCTGTTCGAGCGGGAATGCTCTATACAGCGCCGCCACCAGAAGGTGGTAGAAGAAGCCCCTAGTAGTTGCCTAACGCCCGAAAAGCGCAAAGCCATTGGCGAAGCGGCTGTAAAGGTGGGCCAATCCTGTGCTTACATTGGTGCCGGCACGGTAGAGTTTCTGGTAGATGAGCAATTGAATTTCTATTTTCTGGAAATGAATACCCGCCTGCAGGTAGAGCACCCGGTAACCGAAATGATAACTGGCATAGACCTGGTAAAGGAGCAGATAAAAGTAGCAAGAGGAGAGAAGCTGGGCTTTACGCAGGATGACCTGCAAATACGTGGCCACGCGGTTGAACTGCGCGTATATGCCGAAGATCCTTTGAATAATTTCTTACCCGATATTGGCAGGTTGATACAATATAAGAAGCCCGAAGGCCCGGGTGTGCGTGTAGATGATGGCTATGAAGAGGGTATGGATATTCCTATCTATTACGACCCTATGCTGGCCAAACTGGTTGGCTATGGTAAAGACCGAACCGAGGCTATAGACCGCTTGCTGCGTGCCATTCACGATTACAAAATTGTGGGAGTGAAGAACACACTGGCCTTTGGTAAATTTGTGCTGCAGCATTCCGATTTTGTGTCCGGTAATTTTGATACCAACTTTGTAGGCAAGCACTACAAACCCGAATATCTTAAGGCAGAGAGCGAAGATGAAATGGAGATTGCCGCTTTGGTTGCTCAACATATTTTCGAAGGTAAGCGAACTGGTAAATCTGCTCAGCCTAAGTCAAAGGTGGGTGCTTCTACCGATAAGAAGAGCAACTGGGTGCGCAACCGCAGCTCATACCGGGATTAAAAACAATTGGCTTGCTTTATGCAGTAGAGTAAGTAATTACACTACTATGAGGCTCAATTTAGACTTGCTCAACCACGATTCAAGCCCCACCGAAAAGGTTCTGTTTGTAACCGATATGGTTATGATGGTACTTATTTTACTCAATCTGGGCTTTTTTGTATTCGATTGGAGTTTTACACACGATTTCTTTCGTGATTTTGTTTATCGCCTTTCACCACAGTTTCACGATTACTACGGCGGCCATATTCATCCCGATTTCATCTTATACGACTTATGGTTTGTAGTTATATATGTAGTTGAAATTGCCATACGGTGGGTAATAGCTCTGGTGCGCAAGACCTATACCCGCTGGTATCTTTACCCTTTGGTACACTGGTACGATGTGTTAGGCTGTATACCTATGGGTACTTTCCGGTGGCTGCGCTTATTGCGTGTATTTGCCGTAATTACCCGTATGCACAAATTGGGTGTTATTGATTTGAAACAAACCTTATTTTTTGAGCAGGGAATTAAGCTTTGGGAGATATTTATGGAAGAACTTACTGATAGGGTATTCGTGCAGGTACTCGAGTCGGCTAAACAGGAAATAGTAAAGGAAGATAAATCGAGCAATAGTGCCATTGCAGATATAATTAAACCCCACCAGGAAGCCCTGGCCCGCTGGATAACTACCCGCGTGCGCCATGTAACCGAGGTGAATTACACCAAATACCGCGGCGATTTAAAACAGCTGATTGATACTACTATTAGCGACGCCTTTACTGCCAGCGGGCAAATGAAAAAAATGGAGAAAATACCATTGGTGGGCTCCCAGATAACACACGCATTACAAGCCACTTTGCAGGATATTGTATTTCAGCTATTGGATAGCAGTGCTAAAAGCGTGTATGAAAAAAATGGTGAGTTATACCAGGAGGCACTCACCTCTACAATCGATACTTTGATAAAAGAGGAAAAAGACGAGGAGATAAATCAGATTGTAAAAGATATAGTAGTTAGCGCTATTGAAAAAGAGCAGGCAGATATAGGGGAGAAGAGGTGGATGACACAGTAACTTATCTTCTGCCGCCTTTCTTCTTCGTAGCCTTTTTAGCAAGGTCTTTAGGTGCAGTCAACTTCTCTAATATCTTGCCTGTTTTGTCAATTTTATAGCGCTGACTAATGGTCATGCTTTTGTTTTTAGGGTCTTTCTCTTTTTTAGAGATAATAGCAAAGCCACCTGTAAAATCTTCCGCGCTTTCAAAAGCCGGTTGTATCACAAAGGTACCGGCCATATCTATATAACCCCACAACTCACCGTCCTGTGTTACAGCGGCAAGGCTATCCGAAAAGCTCTGCACATTTCTAAAACTACTGATAAATGCCTGCTTGCCGGTTTTATCTATAAAATACCAATTACCATCTATACACACCGCAGCCATGCCCTGGCTATACGGTAACCCATCGGTATATTTTAAAGATACAACTACATCGCCTTTGCGGTCCAGGTAGCCGTACTTATCGTTTTGTGCTACCAGGTAGTAGTCTTCGCTTGCGTCATTTATCTCCTGGTGTACGGGCGGTATTACAAATTTACCCCGTTTATTTATAACACCATACAGGCAAGAGTCTTCATCCTCGCAATTACCTACACCTACTATAGCATAGCCGTGGTCAAAGTTGCCGGCATAGTTAAACTCATCGGTAAACACCTTAAAGTTGGCCTTGTTGATATACGAGTATGAACATCTGCCATCAGAAGCGCATGGCTTAGAGCGTACGGCAGCAAGCCCGTTGCTAAACTCATAGGCCTCTTCATACTGTGGTACTATAGGCATCACAATCGAATCTGTCATAGGCAGTATGGCATAGCCCCATTTATCATTGCTCTGAAAAGGTTTTAAATCGCGGGCTGATATTTCAATATCGCGGGTAGCTTTATCTTTATTAGGTGCATCGGGAAAAGCCTGTATGTAAGTAAGGTAATCGTTCTGTGTGCCCTCGGCAGTATATAGCAGGTATAGTTGGTCCCAGGCATCTATTATATTCCTGTTATCCTGGTAGTTAGCTATAAAATTTTTGAACGCCTCTACAGTATTTTCCTTTGTTGCCATTTTATAAATGGTATCCTGTATATCGCCATGTGCCGGGTGGTTCTTATACAGCTTTACAAACTCCACATAACCCTCTATTGTATTTTTGTTTGCATAGAACTTTAATAACTTTTCGTAGTAGTTGTCGCGGGCCTCGGGCACATATTTTCCGGTAGGGTATAGTTCAATGTATTTTTTGTACGATTGGTAGCTGCCATCGGCGGTGGCTTGCTCATAGCGCCATTTTTCAAAAGTTTCTTTTGCTTCCTTTATATCAGAGGCATCGGGGTATTTATTCATAAAATCCTCCATTTGCTGCACAGATTTACTCATCAGCGCCTTCATATATGCTTTCTGGTTACGGAAATTTATTGCCTGCTCTAAAAAGCTTTTGTCGGTATAGTGATCAATAAAATGCTGGTAGCTTTCAAATGTGTTTTTTTGTTCGGCGGCGGCATACGCATCAAAATTGATAGTCTTTTGCAAGGTTTGTATGGTGTAGTCTCTTACGCCCAATGCCAGAAATTTCTTGGTTAGCTTATCGTCCTCTTTAAAGGGTATCTTCTTTGCTGCGGCGCTTATATATACAATAGCAGAATCGAGATTATAGGCAGGGTTATCTTTCATAGAAAAGAACTTAGCCAGCCCGTAATTCACGCCGGCATTATCCGGTTCATCGGCCAATGCTTCTATCAAAAACTTCTTTGCATTCGGGTAATCGCCGGTGTTCAGGTATTTAAATGCCTTATCTATATCGCCTGCATACGAAAATAGCGTGCAAAGCAGCAAAGCAGCGGTTATAATAGAGGTTAAACTGCGGGGTGATTGGTTATTACCTGTCATGTTTTATTTAATAATACTTTTGTTTTTTAGTGCTGCAATGCGTGTACTATCGTATTGCAGTTCATTTAATATAGTTGCCGAATCGTCGCCCAGTTCAGGCGCGCTCCAGTTGTTATCAAATTTCGTTTGTAAAAACTTAAGCGGCTGGTTGATGGTCTTATACTTGCCCACAGCGGTGTGTTCATTCTCTACAAACATACCGCGTTCGTTTAAATAAGCATCGTGTTCCAGCTCCGGCAACTCGTTAATGGTAGTGAAACAGATATCATCGTTCTTAAAATATTCAACCCACTCCGCGCGTGCCTTGGTTTTAAATAAGACGCCCACTTCCTGCTTTAGTTTAGCCAGCTCTTCGCCCTTCTTCATAAAGCTACCGGCCCATTGGGGCTTGCCTACTCTTACACAAAACTTATTCCAGAACTTAGGCTCTAGGCTGCCCAATGCCACATACTTTCCATCGCTGCATTGGTATACATTGTAGTTGGGTAACTGTCCACTCAGCTCAAAACCTCCGCGTGGTATATTCTGCTTGTTGCCCTGGTAGGCGGCAAACTGCAGGGCTGCAAATGGCACGGCCGCATCGGTCATGCTCAC
>DATGXP010000796.1:0-5039 GCA_035298845.1 Chitinophagales bacterium | reverse complement strand
AAAAGCTGATGATGTGGTGAGCGCAGTAGAAAGAAGCTATGCTGCCGATGTAACCGATGAGTTTATTAAACCTATAGTTAGCACCGGTCACACTGCCACTATTAAAGATGGCGACGCTGTCATCTGCTTTAACTTCCGTACCGACCGCTGCCGCGAAATTACAAAGGTGCTTACGCAGGAAGATTTTCCGGACTTTGGGATGAAGAAACTGAACCTGCACTACACTACTATGACGGTGTATGATCATAAGTTTAAAAACGTAAACAACATTTTTGATAACGACGACCTGACCAAGACACTGGGAGAGGTGCTGGAGAAGAATAATAAAACACAAGTGCGCGCTGCCGAAACGGAGAAGTATCCGCATGTAACCTTCTTTTTTAGTGGTGGGCGTGAGAAAGAGTTTGTGGGCGAAACAAGACTAATGGCAGCATCGCCTAAAGTTGCCACCTACGATTTGCAGCCCGAAATGAGCGCTTTACCTTTAACAGCGTTGGTGCTTGAAGAGATACAAAATAAAGAACCCGATTTTGTGTGCCTTAACTTTGCCAATACCGATATGGTGGGGCATACCGGTGTGTTCAGCGCGGCTATTAAAGCAGCTGAAACAGTGGATGGCTGTGTAAAGCAAATAACTGAGTTGGCACTTGATAAAGGTTATACTGTACTGATTACCGCCGACCACGGCAATGCCGACTATATGATAAACGATGATGGCTCGCCAAATACGGCCCATACATTAAACCCGGTGCCGCTGTTTTTGGTAGACAAGGATATTAAGCCTGCCCTGCACGAAGGCAAGCTGGCCGATATAGCTCCTACAGTTTTAAAACTAATGGGTATAGAACAACCGGTAAGTATGACCGGTGAAAGTTTATATTGATGTAAAACAAGAAAGCCACCTATTGGGTGGCTTTTCTTGTTTTATAGGTATAATACTACTGCGTTATAAGTATCTTCTCTCTGTATACCTGTCCGCCCGCATCTACCTGTATAAAATAAACGCCCGACGCCATTTTAGCGCCAGGGCTAAAGGTATAAGCTGAACCGGTGATAGAAATGTTGCTGCGCTGCTCTATTAATTTGCCAGATACATCGTGGATACGCAAAGATATTTCGGTAGCGTTGCTTACACCCGAAAAGCGCAATTGGAAATTGCCATTAGAAGGATTGGGAATTATTTGCAGTTTGCTATTAGCAATAATTGGCTCTATTGCATTTATCAAATAGAATAATGTGCTGGATATAGTTGTACAGAAGCCATCGTTTATTTCTACCGTATATTGGCCAGGCTGAGTTGCTATCAACGTGCGGAAAGTATCACCCGGCAAGGCGTTTCCATTAAAGCGCCATTGATATTTTAACCCTTCGGAAGCTATTAATGTGTCGCCCGATATGGTAATAGTTGCTCTATGCACAACTACTGAAATAGTATCTGTTTGCCAAGATGAACCTGAGCACGAATCATGAATAACAGCCCATGCCTCAAAACCACCCGATGCATGAGTTAACAAAACAGTAGAATCTGTTATGATAGTATCTTTGGCAATAAGGTCTTTAAAAAACCATTCGTAGGTGTATGGGGCAAAGCCATCTTCAGCGTGTGCTGTAAGCCTTACACTATCGCCTGCACAAATCTCTGGTTTGTCAGATGTGACAAAACCACCTACAGCCACTCCCTCAACAGTCATTCTCCACATATTGCCCCGCGCACATAAGTAACCACACATGTCGCCACAAATCGAATCGCGGTTCTTTAGGGTAAATGTTACCTCGTACATTGCACACTGAGGCGCAATACAACCAAGATAGTTAGGAACAAAGCCCGTAATATTAAGAGCGCTTGCTCCGGGCACCAGGTTAGAGTCGGTAGTACAAGTACCTGTATATGGAGGATTGGCAGGGTTGCATGATAACAAGCCCGAGGTGGTATTACATTGGTTGTTTTTTACCTCCATACTTACCTGCGAAAAAGTACAAAAAGGAGGTGGAAGAGGTGGAGTGCCACAGGTATTGTCGTATGTCAGGGTATATTCAACATCCACATAAGAATTTGTTATTTGACTTTTTCCCGGTACCAAAACCGTCATATTATAATCGCAGCTTCCCAAAGCCATTGATGTAAATCCCATACTGCCAGATGGAAATCCTGTGCTTGTAAAATCCCCGTTTTTCGTAACTCCATACACAATAGGGTCAATGGTTAAGGGATAAGTATTATCCGGCTTGTTGAGCCATTCTATTGGTATCAGCATTTGCAGGGTATAATTGTTGCCATCGCGCAGCAGGTTGTATACTCCGTGCATACCAAATACTTTGGTGTCGATATAAACTGGTTTTTCGTAGGTAATCAGCGTTTCCCCTTTTTCGTTTTTAAGCAGGTAATCGCCTCTAAAATATCCTTCGGCTGTGTGGCTGCCATTGGGCTCTTCTACAATGGAAATGTTAGCAGGTAATGTAAAGTGGTCTTCAATTACCATCCAGCCGTGGCTGATGGGTAACTGTAGTGGTGCTGCAATTACAAAGTTGGTCTTTACCTGTCCGGCGCTGAACAACTGCTCCATTTCTATACCCGGCCAGATGTTCTTTACGTTCAGGCCTTCTTCGCCAATAGTGTAATTGGAATAGTCTCCATTTTGCTTTTGGGTGTATAGGGTATTGTCATCGAAAAAGTGCAGCGAAAGGTCTTTATTAAACTCAAACTCAAAACCGCGCTCGTTAAGGCTGGTCAGCTTTTTATTCAAGTCACATTTGGTAGGCACCGGTTGGTTATCTGCGGTATATACACCCTGCGACTGTGGACGAAGCCTGGCATCTATAGTTCGCCACATATCATTGGGTGTCTTTTTATAGTGTAAGGGGAAGAAAGATTGCTGCGAGTAAGTATGCCCTTCGTTTTTAGGGTCTATAAACAAACGCGAATCGATAGTGCGCTTATCAATCAACTCTACGCACTCTACACACTGGGCGTTAACCGGGCGCACTCCGTACTCGGGGTGCTGCTTAGCCTGTGTCGATGAGTTTTTATCGAGCAAAGGGCTTGCTGTTTTCTGATCCCTGTTAAAAGTGGTTGTGTTGAATTTCTTTACATGCATTTGTGCCTGTAAGCTAAATACCAGTAGTGTGGTACATAGCAGGGTGATGGTGTTTTTCATGCTGGTTCAATTAGTGTATTACAAAAGTGGGCAATTGTAGCCTCAAACGCAATTAAAAATCCCTTTTTTCTTACATATAAAATCATTTGGCAGAGTGGTTTCGAAGCAATGGAATGCCATGGGTGGAAGTAATTGCCTCTTTCTTACGTGTTAAACCAGGTATTAACACTAATGCGCAATTCAAAGTGCAGTTTGTTATTTATAATAAACCCACGGCACGGTTTTATCGTTTAAAACTGAAACTGTGCGTTATGAAAAATCAAACTATAAATAGAGTAAACAAAGTAGTAATGTTCTTTGTGTTCAGCTTTTTGTTTACTGCAGGTATATCTGCGCAACATTGCGGCGAAGTTACGGTGCCCAACAATACGGAGTTTAACAAACTGCAGGATGGCATGGGGTTTTTGGGCGCTTATGCCCTGCCTTGTATTGCCCGCGGTACTTATACCGAAGTGCAGATACCGTTGAAGACATTCCGGTTGATTAAACATCTTAACGGCGATGATACCGTTTACCAGATGCGTATAATAAGCATAAGCAACCTGCCTGAAGGCATGTGTTGGGTAACCAATAAGCCCGATAATACCTTTGCCGCCGGTGAAGGTGGCAGCCTGATAGTAAAGGGAACAACTACCGATAACACAGGCCAGTATAGCCTTAATGTGGTTGTTAGCTTTGACATTACCGGCGATGGTACCTTCAGCCGGGCTAACGAGAATTATAACAAAGTATCGAAAAGCGGGCGGATGATATTGCGTGTTAACGAGCCGGGCACGGCCTGCGAACGCATTAATTATACTATACCCGGCAACATAGCCGGCGGGCCACCGGCCAGCAGTGCTATACAGGAACAATAGTAACAGGAATAATCTGCAAAAGTTTCATCACTTTTGTAGGTATGAAAAACACTGCTGTTTCTATTGCACTATTGCTGGTTGTATCTTTTGCATTTGCACAGTCGCCTAAATACCGGGTGCTTAGTTTACCTGTAGAACGTAACACAATAACGCTACGCCAACCATGGGTGGGGGGTATGAACTCGCCCCAGTTTTCGCCCATTGACCTGAATGGCGATAACCTGAAAGATCTATTTGTTTTCGATAGGATAGGGGATAAAGTACTTACCTACATTAATAACGGTGCCGGTGGCGCTTATACCTTCGATTACTCGCCTAAATACGAGCAGTTGTTTCCTGGTTTTTTTGCATGGGCTTTGTCGCGCGATTATAACCACGATGGTATAGCCGATATATTTACGCACGTTAATTCGGGCATAGGTGTATTTAAAGGGCGTATGGATGGGGGCCTGCTACGTTTTGATACAGTAAGCAACCTGTTGCTATATACCGACCCGCCTTATAAGGTTAATATCTGGACCAATATTGCCGATATACCGGTAATAGCCGATGTGAATTTTGATGGAGATATGGATATACTTACCTATGGCGTATTTGGTGCCGGTGTAGAATATTACGAGAATCAGACCCAGGAACACCCCGGCGACCCTCATTATGTTTTAGATTCTTTTCAGTTTACCAATCAAACTTTATGCTGGGGCAATTTTCAGCAAAGTTCTATTAGCAATTCTATAGCCTTGAATGTATCTTGTAAAACGGGTGGTGCTGAATTGCCCGAGGTAGGTGGTGCGCGCCATGCGGGAAATGCCATCTTTAGTTTTGATGATGGAAATGACCACGATATTGATTTGCTGAACGGGAACATAGGCTACGATAACCTGATGTTTTTAGAGAACGGTGGCGACAGCTCTTTTGCCAATATCACTACCTGGGATTCGGTTTACCCGGCCTGCAACACACATGTGTATATGCCTACCTACCCGGCCGCTTACGGGGTAGATATAACCAATGATGGGCTTGAAGATTT
>DATGXP010000795.1:0-7685 GCA_035298845.1 Chitinophagales bacterium | reverse complement strand
CTGCTGCAGATTAAACTTATTACGGGCAAGTTTCACCAGATACGGGCGCAGCTGAGCTACATGGGCTGCCCTATAGTGGGCGATGCGCACTATGGGTCAACGGTGGCCTATAAAGAGAATGCCATTTGCCTGCATGCCCGCAGTTTGAAGCTGGTGCACCCTGTTACCGGTGAGCCACTGGATATAATAGCACCGGTGCCTGATGATGAAAAGTGGAATACATTACTGACGTGAAAATTTTACCTTTAACGCACACAGACACCCGAAGTTTTTACAAATCAGATGCCTTTAAAAACTATAACACATGCCGAAGCTAAAACTGAAAAATATTGATACCCGCGCTCCCAAAAAGCTGAATAAGGAGACAATAAAAAAAGAAACTGTAAAGCTGAAATTCAGGCTGGAGGAATTGCAGAACCTGCTGTATGCCGAAAGTAAGCATGCTTTGTTGGTGGTGCTACAGGGTATGGATGCATCGGGTAAAGATGGTGTGTCTAAAAATGTATTTGACGCCGTAAACCCGATGGGCTGCCGTGTAGTGCCGTTTAAAAAACCAACGGAGCCAGAGATGAAGCACGACTTTTTGTGGCGCGTTCACCAACAGGTACCCGAAAAAGGGATGATTACCATTTTTAACCGCAGCCACTACGAGGATGTGATAATACAGCGCGTGCACCAGTGGGTAGATGAGCCCACCATTAAGCAGCGCTTTGTGCACATCAATAACTTTGAAAAGCTATTGGAAGAAACCGGTACCGTGGTTTTAAAATTTTACCTGCATGTAAGTAAAGAGGAACAACTGGTGCGCCTGCAGGAACGCCTGAGCGACCCCACTAAAATGTGGAAGCACAACGATACCGATTTGAAAGAGCGCGAGTTTTGGAACGACTATATGAAGGCCTATGAAGATGCATTTGAATGTTGCAACGAAGCCACCGACTGGAACATAATACCCAGCGACCAGAACTGGTATAAAGAATTCCTGATAGCCAAAAAGGTAGTGGCCACACTGGAAGGTTTGAAAATGAAATTTCCGGGATTGAAGACTGGTACGCCATAAAGTTACGGGTGCTTTATGATAGCCACAGCAAACCATACAAAGGAAATTTCGGATAACGGCTTTACAATTATTGATGCTGTTTTCTCTGAAGAAGAAGTTGCGCAGATTTTGAAGGCGATTGATGCCGTAGATAAAACGCAAGAAACATTTAGAATGTCGACAGACCTGTTTGCTATCCGTCAGTTTTTGAAAGAAGTACCCGGAACTTTGCCTTTCATTTTTAATGAGGGTTTGAAAGGCATTATCAAGTCTTTTTTCGGCGATGGTTATTTTGTGGTAAAGTCCATCTACTTTGATAAGCCTGAAACATCTAATTGGTTCGTTTCTTACCATCAGGACCTCACGATTTCGGTTGACAAAAAATTAAGCATAGAAGGTTTTAGTTCATGGACTGTAAAGCAAAATCAATTTGCAGTGCAGCCTCCTTTAGCCTTTCTTGAAAATATCTTTACCATTCGTATTCATTTAGATGATACCGATGAGCATAACGGGGCTCTCAGGGTTGTGCCAGGTTCGCATTCAAATGGGATTTATTATACCGGCAGCTGGAGTACAGAAACACAAACAACCTGCAATGTTGCAAAAGGCGGAGTAATGATAATGAAGCCCCTGTTATTGCACAGCTCTGGCCGCACAACAAACAATGAAAGAAGGCGTGTAATTCATCTGGAGTTTTCTAACATGGAATTACCTACCGGAATTAATTGGGCAGAAAGAATAAATTAGAAAAATAAAACACACAGTAACTATGTCATTAAAAACCACCGACCTGTGCGATAACAACGCCGACAAAGTAAGAGTAGCCGAACCGTTAACCTTTAAAGATTATGGCGGCGCCAAAATGTTTCACGGCGCTATAGAAACTATTAAGTGCTTTGAGGATAACAGCCTGGTGCGCAAAGCGCTGGAGCAAAACGGCGAAGGCAAAGTGCTGGTAGTAGATGGCGGCGGCAGTATGCGCTGCGCACTGCTGGGCGATATGCTGGGCGAACTTGGCGTAAAAAACAAATGGAACGGTATCATCATTTACGGCTGCATTCGCGATAGCGGAGCTATGGCAACTTTACAACTTGGTGTAAAGGCATTAGCCACAATACCACTTAAAAGCAACAAACGAAACGAAGGCCAACAGAATATACCGGTGCGGTTTGCCGGTGTAGATTTTGTACCCGGAGAGTTTGTATATGCCGATGAGGATGGAATTATAGTAGCTAAAGAAGCGTTGTAAAATACCTTAAACACGAAAGCGCGAATGATACGGTTGTATCATTCGCGCTTTCGTGTTTTTTCTTTTTATCTTAATAGGGTAACGGTGCCCTTCAGGCTGGTTTTAGTGTCATCTAAAAAAACCACCTTAGTAGCATACGTAAATACCGAAGGCAATTGCATTTGTCCTTTGTAGGTACCATCCCATCCGCCAAACTGGTTGTTGCTTTCGTATACCAACTCGCCCCAGCGGTTAAATATCTTCAGGTCTATACTCTTAATGCTCTGTCCGTATATCTGAAACACATCGTTGTTACCATCTCCGTTTGGCGAGAAAGAGTTAGGCACAAACACCGGTAGCGGTTTGGTTACTTCGGCGTGTAATGTAGCCGAGCCATAACAGGTGGCCGAGCCATTAACCATGCTTACGGTTATTACGTAATCCTGCTCGGTAAATGGGTTAACGGTTGGGTTAGGGCAATCGGTGCAGCTAAGGCCTAGTTCGGGTGTCCAGGCATAAGTAACCGGTGCGTTTGCGTTTATGTATGTTACCTGCACTTGCTGGCCCTGGCCCAAAGGCAGGCGCACTGTATCGGGTACTACATCTACTACTATTGGCAGCGGTTCCAGTACCAGTACCGGTATAGTGGTTACACAGTTATTGTAACTGGTAGCGGTTATGATATGGTCGCCGGCAGAGATGTTATAAAAATCGCCGGAGTACTGGCCTATGCCGTTATCAATGCTATACGTATACGGCCCGTTAAACGGTGTGGTGCTGATAACATGCGCACCGCCATCGTTGTAGTCAGTTCCGTAGCAGGATGTAGAATCGGTAGAGGTAGTGAAGTTATCGAGCGTGGCATTAGGCACCACCGCCTGTACTGTTTTGGTGCAGCCAAAGCTATCAGATACTATTACGGTATAAGTGCCTATGGCAAGGCCAAGTATTACACTATCGGTTGGGTATATAAAATTAGCGCCATCGGGTGTGGCTACATAGGTATATGGCGATACACCTCCGTTGGCCGCTACGGTTATGGTTCCGTTTGCCTCGCCCACACACTTAACCGGTGTAGAACTGGTAGCAATCAACAAATCTGATGGCTCGCTAACCACATCGCTGGCGGTGGCAGTACAACCGCTGCCATCAGTAACTACTACTGTGTATGTGCCGGCTACTAAGCCCATGGCAAGTTTTGTTGTCTGGCTGTCGCTCCACAAATACGAGTATGGCAACTGACCGCCGGTAGCATTTGCCACCACACTACCATTGGGGGCCATAAAACAAGTGGCATCGGTAGCGTTGGCACTTGCTGTAAGTTCTGCAGGCTGCACAGGGGTATACGTTTGTGAAGCGGTGCAGTTATTTGCGTCGGCGGCTATTACAGTTACCGGTGCTGCCGCCAAACCAGTAGCCGTGGCGTTGGTTTGTGCAGGTGTTGTATTCCATAAATAAGTGTATGGTGTTGTGCTTGTTCCGGGTGTTCCGCCACTGGCCGCTACGGTTACAGCACCATCGTTGCCGCCAAAGCACGATACATCGGTTTGGTTAATTGTGCTGATAGTAACCGGTGTAGGTTCGGTAATAGTAAAGGTAGCGGTAGCGGTGCAGTTAAGGTCGGCCACGGTTACGTTTACCACACCTGCGCTTATACCGGTAAGCGTGGCATTGGCTGTGGGGCCGTTGCTATTCCAATCGTAGCTATAGGGTGCAGTACCGGTTGTTATGGTTATGGTGGCTGTGCCGTTGCTTCCGCCGGCGCACGAAACTTCTGTTTGCGATTGTGTAAAGGTAAGTGCCGGTACCGATGTAATTGTATAGGCAGCAGTAGCCGAACAGCCATTGACATCGGTAACTGTCAGGTTATAATTATCGACACCCAGGTTATTAATTGTTTGTCCGCTGAGGGCCTGATTAGTGGATTGCTGTATCCAGCTAAAGGTATAGTTAGGCGTAGCGCCCGATGCGTTGGCAGTAATAGCACCTGCCGCTGCGCCACCGCAACCTATGTTTGTAATGTTGGCCGGGTCTATCACCAGTGGCGTAGGCTCACCTACGTTATAAGTGCCGGCGGCAGTGCATCCTGCGCCGTCATCCACTGTAACACTATATTGGCCTTGTGTAAGACCAGTGGCCGTGGCCGTGGTTTGCGCATTGCTCCATACATAATTATAGGCCCCGCTGCCACCCGTAGCGTTTGCCGCTATAGAGCCGTTGTTGCCACCATTGCATAGAGGCTGCGTAATAACCGGTGAGCCGAGAGTTACGTTATTGCCACCGGTATTAATAGTAAGTGTTCCACTGGCCTGTGCGGTGCAGCCCTTGCTATCGGTTACCGTAACGGTATAAGTGCCGGCGGCTACGTTATCCAGAATTGAATCATTTTGTACAGGTGAAGAACTCCATACAAACGTGTATGGCCCTGTACCGCCTGCCCTGCCTGCTACCAACACGCCTGTACCGGTACCCGCGCAGTTGGTTTGGCTGGCGTTAGGCACATTAGCTGTTACCTGTGTAGGCTGATTAATAGTAACCGTATCGGCACGTACGCAGTTAGAGGCATCGGTTGCTGTAAAAATATACGTGCCCGGCGCAAGGCCGGTGCGGGTCAATGTGGTAGCTCCATCGGCCCAGCCATAGGTTAAGCCGGCATTGGTAGTACTGGCATGGGCAAATGCCTCGCCATTGTTGCCGCCAAAGCAGGTTACATCGTGCGAAGAATCGATGCCGGCCTGCAAAGCGCCGGCCAGGGTTACGGTTACATCATCGGTAACTACTACAGGCACTCCACCGGCGCATGGGGTATACACTGCTTGTGCCGTATAGGTGGTATTGCTGCCAGGACACACGCTTATGGTGCTGCCGGAGCCTATCTGAGTAGCGCCCTGAAACCAGCTTAGCGCGACAATGGAGGGGCCATTTGGTGTAAATCGCCAGGCTTCGTTACTAGCCGACCAGTCACCCGTATTACGGCCGGGTGCGGCAACACCAAGGCTGCCATCGCTGTTTTGTATGCCTATTACCGCATTACCGTTGTTCCAGGTGCTACAAGTGGGTTTATCCTTTATATAAACCTCTATTACATTGGTGGTTTCATACAGTACAATTTGCTGCGTAGTGCGCAAACTGTTGCAATTATAATGCGGTACTGTGCTAAAGTTTACTACAAAGGTACGGCAGGGGGCTGTGCCTAAAACCGCGTAGTTAATATTTGCCGGATAGTTAAATGTAGGCGGAAACAACGTAACCAGTGTAGACACCGATGGGTCCATATCGTGGTAGGCTCCATTAATGGAGTTATTATAAATGCCCCCTGACGGTGGGCCGGGGGTAGGTATACTTGCCGAGAAGGTATATTCACACCATTGATTAGCTTCAGCCAAATCGAACGATATAAGGCCATTGGCGCCTATTACTGCCTGGGTATATGAGTTACCATAAAAACAAAAGGTAAAAGGCAGGGTGATTACATCGCTAAAAATATCATCTGTTTGTATAATAATCTGTGTTCCCCCGGTAAACGGAAAGGGCGGAGCATAAGGAATAGAGGATGCCGTATAATCGGTAGTGGCACCGGTTTGAAAAGCCGTAGCTGTGAGGTTTGCGCAGTTGGTTCCGCAGGGCAGCGATACATCGCTACCGGCATTTACATCGGGGCAACCGGGCTGGGCCTTAACAGCACTCAGGCCCAATACACAGATAATAGAAAGTGCAATTCGATGAAAGTAAAGAATACGCATGGGCAATTTCGGTATGTTCTGTTTTAATGATGCTTTAAATGTATGCTACGTTGTATACACCTGACCGGATTTTTTACCTAACCATCTTATTTTAGATTCTTTTTTTGCATTTCTCCGGCCTGATAACAATGAAATTATCAATTGCCCCCAATATTTTTAATTAGGAAACAATAAGAGAGCCTATCTGCTTCTTTATAGGGCCTATTAAAGCCCCGGCCAGGTTGTTTTTGTCGTCTACCTTATACAAAGCTACGTGACGGGTGTTCAACTGTTATTATTTGCCGGCAGATAATGATACAATGCGCAATTGCATTGCGGAGCAAAATTATTTTTGGAGAACAATAATTATCAAGCAGTTATCTGATTAATGTAACCGTGCCTTTTAACGCCGTATGGGTATCATCCAGAAATACCACCTGAGCAGCATAGGTAAATACAGCAGGAAGCTGCATCTGACCTTTGTAGGTGCCATCCCAGCCGTTAAATTGGTTGTTGCTTTTATACACCAGCTCGCCCCAACGGTTAAACACTTTCAGGTCAATGGTTTTAATACTCTGTCCATATATCTGGAACACATCGTTGTTGCCATCCCCATTTGGAGAAAAAGAGTTGGGCACAAAAACAGGTAGCGGAGTTGTTACTTCTGCATGCAGGGTGGCCGAGCCGTAGCAGGTAGCAGCACCGTTTTGCATACTGATAGTGATAACATAATCCTGCTCGGTAAAAGGGCTTACAAACGGGTTTGCACAATCGGTGCAGCTAAGGCCCAATTCAGGTGTCCATACATAAGTTACCCCGCCATTTACATTCAGGTAAGTTACCTGCACCTGCTGCCCCTGGCCTAAAGGCAGCCATACTGTATCCGGCACTACATCTACAATAATTGGCAGGGGCTCTAAAACCAAAACCGGTATAGTACTTACACAATTATTATAGCTGGTAGCTATAATAGTATGCGCCCCGGCCGAAAGATTTATGAAATCGCCCGAGAACTGATTTATACCGTTATCAATGCTGTACTGATAAGGCCCGTTTTGCGGGCTGGTAGTTTCTATATGTGCAGCTCCATCGTTATAATCTGTGCCATAGCAGGATGTAGAATCGGTAGAGGTAACAAAATTATCCAGGGCCGCATTTGGCACTACAGCCTGCACCGTTCTGGTGCAGCCAAAACTATCAGAGACAATTATTGTATAGGTTCCTATTCCCAGGCCTTCTATAGTATTAGATAAACCGGGAGGATAAATAAAGTTGGCACCATCTGGTGTTGCTACATAATTGTAGGGTTGTGTACCACCAAAAGCGGCAACAGTAATTGTTCCGTTGGTTTCGCCCACACATTTAACCGGTGTGGCACTGGTATTAATAGTTATGTCGGCGGGTTCGTTTACCACCCCGCTGCTGCTGGCTGTGCAGCCGTGCGCATCTGTAACTACCACAGCATACGTACCGGCAGTTAAGCCCATCGCTATTTGCGTAGTCTGGTTGTTTGGGTCTGTCCATTGATATGTATACTGCATGGTCCCGCCATTGGGGCGCGCGGTAAGGCTGCCATTGGCGGCCTGATTACAGGTAGCGTTCAATACTTCCAGGCTGGTGGTTAGTGGCGCAGGCTCAGCTACTATATAGCTGGCGGTGGCGCTGCAATTATTGCCATCGGCTACAGTTATAGTTA
>DATGXP010000794.1:0-4024 GCA_035298845.1 Chitinophagales bacterium | reverse complement strand
AAAACTGCGTATGCACTGGGCTTTCTTCTAATTGGTTATGTGATTGACCGCTTAGGTACCAAGACGGGGTTTTCTATTGCGCTATCAGTATGGAGTTTAGCCGGTGTGCTGAATGGGTTTGTGGGTTCGGTAAGGGGGCTGAGCCTAACAAGGTTTATGCTGGGCCTGGGCGAGTCGGGTAACTTTCCATCCGCTGTGAAAACGGTGGCAGAGTGGTTCCCTAAAAAAGAACGGTCGTTGGCTGCAGGTGTGTTTAATGCAGGGGCCAATATTGGTATAATACTTACCGCCCTGGCAGTACCTTACATTACTATCCATTATGGTTGGCGCACCTCATTTATAGCCACCGGTTTATTGGGCTTTGTGGTGCTTATATTTTGGCGGCTGATGTATAGCAAACCTGAAGTACACAACGGTGTAAGTAAGGCAGAATTGCAATACATACAGCAGGATGGAATAGAAACCCCTCAAGAGAAAGTAACCTGGGCACAGCTGTTTAAGCACCGGCAAACGTGGGCCTTTGCGGCTGGCAAATTTATGGCCGACCCTATCTGGTACTTCTATTTGACGTGGCTGCCCGACTTTTTTAACAGCAGCGAAGCGCTGGACCAAAAACTCAACTTAAAGCAAATAGGTATTCCATTCCTGGTTATATACCTTGTAAGTGATGCGGGCAGTGTGTTCTTTGGCTGGTTATCATCGCGGTTGATACAGGCGGGATGGAGTATAAACAAGGCTCGTAAAACAGCTATGCTGTTATGCGCCTTGTGCGTAGTGCCTATTGTATTTGCATCGGTTACACACAGCATCTATGTAGCTATAGCACTTATAGCGTTGGCCGCTGCGGCACACCAGGGCTGGTCGGCGAATATGTATACACTTGCATCGGACATGTTCCCAAAGCAGTCGGTAGGCAGTGTGGTGGGTATAGGCAGTATGTTTGGCGCTATCAGCGGTATTGCCTTTGCAGCATCCACCGGAATTATACGGGTGAAGTTTGGCTACGTGCCGTTGTTTGTAATTGCAGGCAGCGCTTACCTTATTGGGTTACTGATTATCCATGTGCTGGCCCCAAAACTTGAGCCGGTAAAGCATTAATACCAGCCTCTTCTATAAAGCAAAAATCCATACCCATTTAAAAGCACTACTACAGGGTGCAATGATGTACACATCAGCCCATTTTAAAAAGTGTACACTGTGCCCCATTGCAATTAATTGATTGTAAAGTGTTTACAAAAAGTCGTGTACATGACCTGGCGTGCGGTGTGTACACTGACCGCTTTATGAGACACCGGAATTAGGTCGTTTTAAAAGTATATAGTATGGCCTAAAATACAAAGCCCCACTCATTTGAATGGGGCTTTGTAACAAAAATATGCGAAGCAGATTATTGCTGAACAGTGATTTTGCTTCTTGAGATGTTGTTGCCTTCTTTAACTTCAACCACATACATACCCGCGTTAAGCTGGTTAAGGTTGATGTTTATTAAAGTGGCATTCTCCTTATTAAAGTGAACCATACGGCCGCTAAGGTCGAATAGTCTTACGTCAACCGGTCCACGGTTATTTTCTAATTCAATAGTAAAGTTGCCATTGTTAGGGTTAGGATAAATGCGGCCGATGTTGTTTACAGTCTCTGTAACACCCGAAATGAATGTAAGTGTGCAGGCAGTCTGGTTAACCGGGCCTGTGTGTGAGCCAAGTTGTACGCTATCAACTGGTAATGAAACCCACTGGCCAGATGCTACAGTCCAGTCGTTGTTACCTTTCTTAACATTAGAACCTCTTACCAGCGTATGGTTTTGGGTGTTGCCACCGGCTACTGTCCAGTTACTAACAGTATCGCCTATTACACCAATAATATCCAGTGTATCGGGGCCGTGCAATAAAACAACTGCATCGTTACCGCTAAAGTTAACCACACCGTTAGAAGTGATAGTATCGGCATAAGGTTTTAGTGTATCGGCATTGGTATAAACTATTACATATACATCGCCGGCGGCGATGCTACCGCTTAAGTTAAAGGTGCTGCTTGGTGCAGTTCCACCGTTAGAGTAAACCTGTATCTGGTAGAATTTCAAATCTACAGCTGCTGCAGTAGGGTTGTAAATTTCAAGCGCCTTGTTGCTGGCAGTACCCTCTACATATTCTGAGAAGAACAAGGTGGCGCAGCTATCGGTCGGCTGAACTGCAGGAGCTTCTACCGTTAAAGTAAATACTGAATCGCCACCTACTAACAGGCCATTAGATGGATTAACCAGTTTAAAGGTAAATGTATGGGTAGCGCTATCGGTGTTGGTAATGGTAAGGGCCAGGTTGCGTTGTGTAACGCCTGAGCCAAAACCAACAGTTTGTGTGGTATAGTTATTTAAGAAAGCAGCATTGCCTGTTACCAGGGCAACATCTACATGCAACGAATCGGTGTGCGGTAAACTAAGTTGTACCGTAAGATTAAAGTTGCCTGTAATGCCGGTAAAGGTACCTGAGGTAGGGGCAAAATTAGCCAATGTATCCTGCGGGGTTACCGAACATGGTGTAAGTCCTGTAGGGCCGGTATGCAAGCCAAGTTTATTGCTATCCTGCGATAATACAAGCCATTCAGAAGGATTCCAGGTGCTTACGCCTTGCTGAACATTGCTTTTCCGTATCAGGGTATGGTTTGCAGTTGCATCCAAAACTGTGTCCACCTGCCAGGCAGTTCCGGGGTCAACACCATATACACCAAATTTGTCGATAGTATCTGTGCCGTATAGCAGCATTATTACATCGTCACCGTTAAAATTGGTAACACCGCTTACGGTATCTGCCTTTGTTTTAAAAGTTGCTGAATCGGCCTGGTTGTTTACAATTACATATACATCGCCTGCAGCAATAACCGCATTTAAATTAAAAGTAGCGTTGGGTGCCGTAGCGCCGTTAGGAAACAGGGCAATCCTGTAACCAAACAAACTAACCGGGGCCGAAGTAGGGTTATATATCTCCAGGGCTTTGTTATTAGAAGCGCCTTCTACATATTCTGAAAAGAATAGCTTGTTGCAAGGTTGCGCAAATACAGATGCTGTTACCAAAACAGCCATCGAAAACAATAAGTAAAACTTCTTCATGTGCTTTATTTTTAGAAGGCGTAAAAGTATCAGAAATATTGATTTTCGGGCTATGGAATTGTTAGCGGATTGTTAACTAATAATAGGAACCCGTTAAACCCGTTGGTTAAAACCAAAGGCTCTTTTCATAGGCAGAATGTCTTTTTAATGCAGGCTAAATCCTGTACAATCGGTTGTTAATGCCCTGCTTATTACAAATTGCATGATTTAATAACTACCTTGCCTGCAATGGAAGAAACACCCGCCTATACGCTTAACGGCTCGCTTATAATTGAAAACCTAACGGGTTACATGGGCCAGATCAAGAAAAAAGGCGAAATCTATACCGTAGATTTACTGAATGGGCCTGATAACAATAAACAACGCGAGAACCTGTGCATGCGCATGCGCAACTGGTATATTTTCAGGGTGTTGCCTTAGTCCATGTTGACTCCTTAAGCAAGCACACTCTACTCTCCCATCAGCTTTTATTAAGTTTGCCATGTTATGAAACTCACTATTACCGGCTACTCAACCGCGCTATTTTCTACCTGGTATTTCATTGAAGAATTAGGTTTGCTGTTTGATGCCGGCGATGGCATAACAGCCTCGCTACTTCAAAAAGCACGTAAAATAAATCACGCTTTTATTTCGCATGCCGACCGAGACCACCTTACAGGACTGCTGCAATTTAATCAGCTGAATGCAAGGCCCGATGCACCCAAAATTTACTATCCTTCTAACAGCGGTTCATTTCCTGCCATGGCCGAGTTTGCGAAAAAATTCGATCCACACGTAAGTGGTACGCTATGGCAAGGCATTAACGGTGAAGAGCATATTGGTATAAAGGAAGGACACTACGTGCAGGCAATGCGAAATAATCATGTAAAAGCGGCACCGGATGTTTTTAAAAGTTTAAGCTATAAAGTATACCAGCTTAAA
>DATGXP010000793.1:0-2844 GCA_035298845.1 Chitinophagales bacterium | reverse complement strand
CTATCTGCCAACCGGTGGTATCGGCAGGGTCGTTTATCTTTGGTGCTTTGGGCGTGGTATCTCCGCTGGTAAATGCTTTTATAAAAAAGTTGAAATTGAAAAGGCTATCGGGCCCGCGCAGTATGTTGGCGTTTACGCCGGTTAGCTCAAGACTGGTTACGCTTACCTTCTTTTTAAGCAGGGCCAGCATATCTACATTCACTGCTAATTTTTGCAAACTAAGCAGGGTATCGTGCTGCAGGTCTTCGGCATACAGGCCCTCTATCACCACCATTTTGGGGAAACCTATATACAGCCGGTGCAGCTCAATTCTGGTATGCGTTTTATCCGACAGAAACGAAACCACCTTATGTGTCACAAAATTCTGCACCGCAGGCAGGCGCAGCAATAGCAACAACAACATTACCAGCCCCAGCAAAGAGGCAATGGTAATGCCGGTAATTTTCAAAATCTTCTTTACTACTCTCTTCAACCAGGGGTATTTTAAAACGGTAATTTAGAGAAAGTTGCAAAGATAGTGCCTAAGGTACTTGCGGTTATTGCGGGACTCTGTTTGTGGAATGGACACAAAAGGGGGCAGTGCGTTAGGCTCCGAGAGCAATAAAAACGCTATAAGCTGCTTGTAAAAAAGGCAACAAATATAAAAGATACTTTTTACAGCAATTTTCTATACAACACCACCGTGATTCTGTATATTGGGATTTCATCCGTTCATGTGCATTAATTTCGTTTTATTTAAACCATGGCCGATAAGGAAGATATAATTACCGCCACGCAGCAAAACCTCGATGAGCAGTTAAGCCGCTACGATGTTTTGATAACTAACCGCCAGCAGGTATCCGAGCAGCAGATATCCTACATGCTGCAACTAGCGCTAGACCTTTTCGATGAAGAAGCTGCTACCAGGGCTTACATACTGCTGTGCAATTACCAGCTAAACTTTACTCTCGACCATATCAAGGCGCTCGACTATGGCAAGCTGGCGCTTGAACAAAGCGAAGACCTGCCCGATTTCTATTGGCGTATAAAGGCCCTTTACACCACCGCTACCAGCTACCACATGCTGCGCGATTACCCCAACGAACTTAGCTTGTTGCAACAGGCCATGAAGTTACTCGAGTCGAGCCGCTGCCAAAGCATCGATTATTATCCACTGCACCACATGGTCAACTATGCCCTTGGCATTATGTATATGCAGATGGGCCTGCATACCATTGCCATGCCCTACATAGATGAGGCGCTGCGCTATTGCGAAGGCATAAACGACCGGCAGATACTTTTTAAGACCAAGCTCACCCGCGCCAACCTGCGCATGTATAAGCGGGAGTATGAAACCTCGCTGGCCGGGTATATGGATTTGTATGATGCCTACGGCGACCAGGCGGGTACTGAGCAGTGGGCTATATTGAATAACTATATCAGCATTATCCACCTGCAGCGTGAGCGCTACCAAGAGTCGGAGAAATATATCCGCGAAGCTGTTGAAATACGTGAGAGGATAGGTGATGAATTAAGGACCAACTATTCGCACTTTACGCTGTGTAAGCTATTATACACTACCGGTAGAATAGAAGAAGGGGATAAGTACTTTGCTATGGTGCAGAAGGTGATAGATAAATATCCTTACATTTTCGACAGGCAGGTTAAAAACGATATCTATTACGAACTATATGCTGCTAAAAAGGATTATGAAAAAGCATATCATCATTTTAAAGAACTGGATATATCCTTCGTAAATAACGATATACTGGAGAAAACTATTGGTTCTATTTTCGATGCCGAGAAAGATAAGCAGCAGCAGGCCAAAGAAGATACAATCCACTTCCGCCGGTTAAATGATGAAATGGAGCACCAGGCGCAGGAGCTTCAAAAAAAGAATAAAGACCTGAACAATTATGCCCGCACGGCCTCACATGATTTGCGCGAACCACTACGTATGGTTTCTACCTATATGAGTATTCTTGAAGCCAAGTTAAAGGATAAGCTTACCGATGATGAGAAGCAATTCCTTCGCTTTGCAGTAGATGGCAGCAAGCGTATGGATGAGATGGTAACCCGTATCCTCAACTCGGCCAAGGGCAGTCAGACCGTAATGAAACCGGTGGACCTGAACAAGATACTCGAACAACTAAAGCTAAACTTAACGCGGCTTATAACAGAGAAGAATGCAGAAATCAGCTACGACCATTTGCCCATTGTATTAGCTGATGACATAGAAATGCTGCAGGTGTTCCAAAACCTGGTTACCAACGCCATTAAGTATAACAAAAGCGAAAGGCCATCTATTCATATCACTGCATCAAGCAAGGGGCATTTTGCCCATGTATTGGTTACCGATAACGGTGTGGGCATACCCGAAGAAGCGCGCGAAAAAGTGTTCGAAATGTTCTCGCGTGTAGAAAACGCCAGTGGCGAAGACGGTACCGGTATTGGCCTTTCTACAGTAAAAAGCATAATTGAAAAAATGAAGGGCAAAATATGGATAGAGGGCAACGAACCTACCGGCAGTGTGTTTAACATGCTGCTACCGCGCATGATGAACTAGCCATACTGTAAAAAATAATCAGGCATACTTTAACCCCCACTGCACCATTTGCTCAAAAATAGGCCCCATAGCCTTACCCGGTTTGGTCAGGTCATACTCTACATGTGGGGGCACTACCGGCAATATCGTACGGCTTATTAATTTATCCTCCTCCAGCTCGCGCAGATGCTGTATCAGCATTTTTTCCGAAATATCCGGTATGCTTTTCTTTAACTCATTGTATCTTCTTTTGCCATTCCTCAGATTATAAATTATAAGCGGTTTCCAGCGGCCGCCTATTTTCTCCATGGTAAAAGATA
>DATGXP010000792.1:0-4962 GCA_035298845.1 Chitinophagales bacterium | reverse complement strand
GTAGGGTTACCGGGTGTCCAGTTGTAAGTAAATCCACCTGCACCACCGGTAGGGGTATTGATACTGGCCGCACCGTTGCTTCCGCCAAAACATGAAATATTTGTTTGAGAGGCTGGTGTAACCACAATAGCCGATGGCTGGGTAACATTAAATGTTTGTGTAGCTGTGCATGCATTAGCATCGGTAACAGTGCAGGTCCAAGTGGCGGCTATTAAGCCCGTTACGCTCACAGTGCCATCTCCTGTAGGGTTACCGGGTGTCCAGTTGTAAGTAAATCCACCGGCTCCACCGGTTGGTGTATTGATGCTGGCCGCACCGTTGCTGCCGCCAAAACATGAAATATTTGTTTGAGAGGCTGGCGTAACCACAATAGCCGATGGCTGGGTAACATTAAATGTTTGTGTAGCTGTGCAGCTATTGGCATCGGTCACATTGCAGGTCCAGGTGCCTGCAGATAAACCCGTTACGCTTACTGTTCCATCACCGCTCGGGTTTCCGGGCGTCCAATTGTATGTAAATCCACCGGCGCCACCGGTAGGGGTATTGATACTTGCTGCCCCTGTGGTGCCGCCAAAGCAGGCTATATTGGTTTGCGATACCGGTGTAACCACAATAGCCGGCGGAGCCGTTATATTAAAAGTCTGGGTGCGTATACAACTATTAGCATCCGTTACGGTACAGGTCCAGGTGCCGGCAGTTAAGCCCGTTACGCTTATGGTGCCATCGCCGGTAGGATTGCCCGGTGTCCAATTGTATGTAAAGGCTCCTGCGCCGCCAGTGGCTGGGTTTACTGAGGCCGCCCCGTTGCTTCCACCAAAGCAGGCTACGTTAGTTTGAGAGTTGGGGGTTAATGTAATAGCCGGTGGCTGTGTTATAGTAAATGTCTGAATAGCTGTACATGCATTGGCATCGGTTACTGTGCAGGTATAGGTTTGTGCAGTCAGGCCTGATACGCTTACTGTGCCGTCGCCGGTAGGGTTTCCGGGTGTCCAGTTGTAAGTAAAGCCACCTGCGCCACCGGTGGGCGTATTAATACTTGCCGCACCATTGTTGCCGCCGTTGCAGGATATATTAGACTGCGAGGCTGGGGTAACCACAATAGCCGGCGGTTGTGTTATGTTAAATGTACGTGAGGCCGTGCAACCTATATTATCGGTTGTAGTGCAGGTCCAGGTGCCGGCAGTTAATCCCGTTACGCTTACAGTTCCATCGCCGGTAGGGTTACCGGGTGTCCAGTTATAGGTGTATGGCGAAATACCCCCGGTAGCTGCATTTGCGCTGGCGGCTCCGGTATTGCCGCCAAAACAGGCTACGTTAGTTTGAGAGTTTGCAGTTAATGAAGGGTTAGAAACGGTAAGAGTGGCCTGGCTGGAAGTGCTTGAACACGCGCCACTGCTTGCTATACATCTATACAGGTAACCATTCATTCCGGCTGTAGCTCCTGTTATATTTAACGTAGCCGTGGTAGCGTTGCTATACGGTGCAACATTTGAAATATTTGAAAAACCACTACCGGTATTTACCTGCCATTGATAGCCAGTTGCCCCTGTAGCAGTTATAGAGAAAGAGGTGCTACCTGTTGCGCATACCGAACTGTTAGACGGATTGGAAGATATAGTAGGGTTAGAGCAAGTAGCATAATAAGTACAGGAAGCCAGCATATTATATACCGTAAGTCCTGTATTGCTAAAAAGCCAATTTGCTTTATTCATAACAGCTGCGCGTAAAGCCGCAACAGTTGAATATGGCGTACCGGAGCAATTAAAACGCCCATGGTCGTTGTTAGGAGTGGCGCCTGCATTACCGGCCAGAAATGCGTTAGTACCACCTGTTAAACCGGGGGGCATAACTGAAGTTTGCGGACCATACGAACATCCGGCACCATTCCAGGTTGCATCAGAGGTTGTACCACAGCTTAATGCCCAACAAATACCAGCTATAAAAGTTACAGAGCCCGACGTTGGGTCTCCGGCACCACCCTGAAATGCTATTATCTGATCGCCGGCGTTTGATAAGGATAGCCCGCTAACAACATTTCCTCCCAATACCTGGCTTACTGTGCCATTGGCACTACCGTTTACTGTAGCAGCAGATGCGCCCAAACCATTAATAATTACTTCTGTGCCTATAGCAAGAGCTGTTCCCGAAACCCACGAGATAGTTCCTTCTGTAGTACCAGATGCCTGCCATGCAGCGCCCTGGTAACCGCGCTCGGTAAAATAAATGGTAGTACCTGAGCTAATTGGCGTGAGCAATACAAACTTAAAAGTATCGGGAGTGCCAGAAGCCGCAATGCCGTTATACCCTGTAAAAATAATATCTCCCGCGGCTAACGTGGTTTGAGCTTTTAAGCTGCTGCCCCAACACATTATAAATGACAGCAAAATAAAAAGTAGCTTAAGTCTAAATGTTGACATATGGGTTTTCTTTATTTATTAAAAACAACACCTAAACATATCTTAATTGCATTGTCGCGCTCAATATTACCATCCATATATTTTAACCGATAATTGTTGATAACAGAAAATGCAGCTACTTCAGAAATAAACACCAGCCTTAAAGAAAACCAATAACAGGACACAGAGCAATGCTGAGTAAAAAGACAAAACACCTCCCATTAAGCCTTTACCCGTGTTAATCTGAGTTTTGTTGAACCTATACTTTTTGGCATATTGCACATATGAAAGTGACTACTAAATCAGGTGACTACAATCTTAGTCATTATATTATTACATTTATCCTAATATATACGGCAGTTTTAAACTTCAACACACTAAGCAACCAATACGCGCTGGATGATGAAATGGTAATAGCCAAAAATATGGCTTTGCAGCAAGGGCTTGCTGGTATACCCAAAATACTTACTACCGATGCTTACCAAAGCTACCTGGACCTGATGGGCGCCAACTCACCCTTAACCGGCGGACGCTACCGCCCGCTTTCTATTGTCTCTTTTGCTATAGAGCAGCAGCTTTTTGGCGATGCCCATGGTACAGAATATTTAAACACCTTAAGCAGCCTGCAACAAATACAGGTAAGCGGCAATAATTTCAGCAGCCTGGATGGATTGAATAAACAGTTTGCCGAAACAGATCGCAAAATTGTGGCCAGCAACCACAAGATAGCCGGCGCAAGGCATGCTATGCAGGTTATATACTTTATGCTGGTTCTGCTGGCGCTGTGGTATCTTTTAAGTAATTACATTTTTGCCGATACAAAGATAGTAGCCCTGGCGGCTACGCTGTTATTTGCATGCCACCCTATACATACCGAGGTTATAGCAAACCTTAAAAGCAGGGATGAAATTTTTTCAATGTTGTTTATTCTGCTAACGCTCATTTTTGTTTTCAGGTACCACGACAATAAAACAGCCAAAAACTTTACCGGCATATTGATCTCATTTGTTCTGGCACTGCTATCTAAAGAGTACGCGCTGCTATTGCCGGTTATTGCTGCTGTGGCTATTATCCTGTACCGCAACAAAACCATACAGGATTTGCGCGCCGATTGGTTTTATGCCATGAGCACTGTAAGCATTGTCTTTTTATATTTCCGGTATTCTATTATCGGAAACTCATCGGCAAAAGCTATGAGCGATGATTTGATAAACAACCCTTATGCGCTGGCCGGTGTGTGGGATAAGCTCGCCACCAAAGTGTATGTATGCCTTGAGTATGTAAAACTACTATTTGTTCCCTACCGTTTATCGTCCGATTATTCGTTTAACCAGATACCGTATGTAAGTTTTGCCAATGTGCAGGTATGGGTGTCTATCCTTTTCTTTACAGGCCTGCTGGGGCTAACCGGTTATCTGCTATATAAAAAGAATAAAGCAGCCTTTCCATTACTCTTTTTCCTTCTGTTTTTCTTTTTAATAAATAATCTTCTGTTTGAAATTGGCGCGACAATGGGCGAGCGTTTGATTTTTCATTCATCGCTTGGTTTCTGCATGCTGGTAGCCATGGGCATTGCAGGCGCTGTGCAAAAGTTTCCGGCTACGGCGCAACCTAAAATGGTGTTAGCCATTACCGCCCTGTTCGTGTTGCCTTACAGCTACAAAACAATAAACCGCAACCCCGATTGGAAGGACAACTTTACCCTGTTTACCCGCGATGTAATAACTGCACCCAACAGCGCGCTTACCAACTGCAACGCAGGCTCCGAGTATTTCAACAAAGGTTATTTTGCCATTAAAGACAAAAAAGAAACTACCCATGCCGACTCGGCAATGGTAATTGCATATGCCGATACAGCACTGGTTTACCTAAAGCGCGCTATAGCCATTTATCCACGATACACCAATGCCTATATGAACTGTGGCATCTGCTACCTGTTTAAAGGCGACCTGGATAATGCTGCGGTTAACTGGCGCCAGGCTGCGCGGTTGTTTAATGGTGTACATCCAACACTGGCTACTCATGCCCGGGTGTTACTTAATAAAGCACTTAGCGCCGGTTATAATAAAGATTATACGGGGGCATCTAAACTGCTGGAGTATGCCTGCGAGTTAGACCCCACTAATGTAGAGATATGGAACAATCTGGCCGGCTCGCATTTTGCACAAGGCAACTTTAAACGCGCCACCGAAACATTTAAAAAAGCTATTGAGCTTAACCCCTCTTTAACCGAGGCGCAGCAGGGTTTACTATCGGCCGAAAATTTTTTAAAGCTGGAAGAGGATTGTAAACAGCAACCTAACGATAAACAAGTATGGCTTAACAGCGCAAAAATATTTGCCCAGTTTGGTTTTAGCAAAACGGCCTACAACTGCTACCAGCATATACTTAGCATAGACCCCGGCAATGCAATAGCCCTGCAGGGTAGTGCTGCCACACAAGGCAGAGAAAACAAGAAATAATTATTGCAAACCGTTATACCGGTTTAAGTAAACAGCTGCCTGCTGCGTGTTGCCCATTGATAGATAAGCTGTAGATATAAAACGAAGTGGGGTTTTATCGGCGG
>DATGXP010000791.1:0-2105 GCA_035298845.1 Chitinophagales bacterium | reverse complement strand
GGTTAGTGTCAATATCTTCGCGTATGCGTTTCATATCTTCTGTATTAGGCCCCCAAAAACCACCCGCCACAAATGAATTGCCCGGCTCTATATGAAAATAATAGCTGCCCCGTAGCTTTTTAGTAGCCCTGGTGAAGCCACCACCCCAGTGGGTATTATAAGGTGTTTTATCTTTAGAGAAACGTATATCGCGGTATATGCGGTGCATGCTTTGTCGGCCTGATGCAGTCTCTATGCTGTCATGCTTTTCCATCTCCACCAGCAACGCATGCGCAAAGGCTATCATATTTTCATGCGCAGCAGTGTAAAGGGCTTTATGCGTTGCAAACCAATCGCGGTCATTATTTTTAGCCAGGTTATTTAAAAACTGTAAAGACTTTTTCTCTATAACCGGCGCCATATTCTTTATTTGAAACAAAAATAAGCTTTTAGGCAGATGGCTATAACCCGAACATTCAGTTTTGCTGCTCTATCATGCGGTTGTAGGTCTTAATAAAGATGGCACCGAGATTTTTGTGCGGCGGTATATAATCAAGAAAACGTTCGTAAGCTTTGGGGTTACTTTTTACGCTTGCCTCTAAATCATCCCATAGTCTTTGCCACTCTACATCTTCGCCTCTGTTAATATAGCCTGCCATTATTTTCAGCATAGGGTTGTTTACAAACATGGTACCTATCTGCTTGCTGGATATAATGCTGGCCTCCGATGATTTTTCTATAATGGTAGATATGCTGTGGTATCCACCACAGGAGCCCAATACGAAAATCTGCGTTTCATCCTTTATCTTATCAATAGTTTTAGGAGCATAGTAGCTGTGCCCCCGGTGTACTAATACGTTAGGTTCGTAGAAGTTATCTGAAAATATTTTTTCTACCTCCGCCTGGCCTTCATACTCATCTTTAGGTTTGTTGGCATAAATATTTACCTCCTGCCCCTTCTTCGACTTTATGATGATGTATTTGCCTGAGTCTATTACCGCCCAGCTACTGTCTGTAAATGTTTTGCGGAAGGCCGCAAAAGATGCTTCTCCGTCTTCATCGTCGTAAAAATAGATTTGCCAACGGTTAACACTATCATGTGCAAATAGCTTCTCATTTTTAATACGGTCGAAGGCCGGCAATGCATACTGTTTGGAAACAGAGGTAAACCAATTGGTGCTGTTTACATTTTTATCAACAAATAAATTAGAGAAAAGACCATATAAAGCCATGCCGTGGTGGTCGTGTTTTGCGTTTAGCCGCACATACTCGTATTTTATAGTACCCCGCAGAATGCGCAATACCAGCGAATCGGTTATACTGCCAAAAGCATCAGCCACTTCTACCGCCTGCGATAGGTCGTTATATTGTTCAAGCCCGGTGGCAAATTTTACCATCAGCATTTGCTGATGAAGCTGGCTCATGGTTCCTAAAAATTCGCCTAGTTTTCCAAAACCGGCACACATTTTAATAAACGTACGGAATTTATTGTCGCCTACACTTTTCAAAAAATCAAAACCGCTCTGGTCACCCATCTTCACCATCATGCGGTTGAACAGGCCGTTGAAAGTGGATGTAAAAATCTCCTCTTCGCTGTACACCATCAGCGTATACATTTCCTGCGCACTGAAATCTTCTATACTGGCAAAGCGCACCTCATCCTTTTCGTTGTGCAAATCATTTATAACACGCACAAATTTAAGTGCATATATCTGTAACTCATCTTCCAGCGATCGCGAGGCCAGCGGATTTTTACGGGCCCGGATATTCAGCATAGCACGCAGATACTTTTGCGGGTTGTTTCCTATAGCATCGGCTTTTTCTATAGTAGTACGGCCGTTTACTATATCATCTATCATTGTAAACGCATTCGATTTACGGCTGTATTTATCTTTTATACGCAGTATAACCTTTACTGCAGTATCGCTGCTGTTTAGCAGCGCCTTGTAAATTTCATCCTTGGGGTTAAAGTAGCGCTTAACTTTTACAGGGTCAATTTTAGTAGCTTCTTCCAATACATGTAAAGCATACGGTTTAGAGGAGTACAGCTCGAAACTGCTAAAAACCAGGTCTGGCCGGTATTGGGCTGCAAAAATTAGGAATGAATCGGCACAGCTCTCATTTTT
>DATGXP010000790.1:0-8218 GCA_035298845.1 Chitinophagales bacterium | reverse complement strand
CTATAGGTAATTTCCAGTATTACGTGCTGTGGCAATTCGCAGCCCAGTATCTGGTTGGTTTCTTCATGTACTATCACCTCGCACACATCGCCTTCTTTCAAAAAGTCGTTGTTCTCTATACGGTTGCCGTCTATAGTAATCTGGTCGAAGGTTTCGTTATCCATAAAGTTGTAACCGGTTTCATCCTTATACAAGTACTGGTATGGGCGGCGTATAACGCGCGCGGTAATAATGTCGTGACCGGCAGGGAAGGTATGCTCCAGCATGCGGCCCGATTTAAGGCCCTTCATACGGCAGCGAACAAATGCGTTGCCCTTACCCGGCTTTACGTGCTGAAACTCCACGAATTGATAAATGTCGTTGTTGAACTCTATGCAAAGTCCGTTCTTGATATCTGCTGTAGTAGCCATCTGTTTGGTTTAATTGAGGGGGCGAATATAATACAGAAAGGCCAAAAGACAAGTCGGAGGTTTTCAGTCGGCAGTCGGCAGTCTACAGTCTTCAGTCGGCAGTCCTCAGTCCACAATTTAAAACAATTAAAATCAAAGGGTTAGTGGCGGTTACTTGCCTCTATTGCTGACTGAAGACTGCCGACTGTGGGCTACTTCGCGCCTAGCACCCTATCTGTTTTGCTTTGGCTGTGGCAGGCCATGCAGCTGGCTATCAGGCCTTTTTGCAGCACCTTTTTGCCATCGGGGCTTACTACGGCGTATACCCAGCCGCTATCGGTGGGGTAGGTTTGGCTGTTGGTTTTCAGCATCAGGTAGAAGTGGCGGCGGGTGGTGGGGTTAAGGTACAGGCTATCGCCCATGCGCAGGCTTTTGCCATCGCCCAGGGTGGTGGTGGCGGTAGTGTAATCGAAGGTGGCCATGTGCAGCACCTGCCCTTCGGGCTGGGCAATATCGTAGGCGTAGTTGCTGTCAAACTTGGCGCGCAAGCGGAACACCCTGCCGCCGTGGGTAAGGGTATCGGTGCTCCGGCTTTTAAACAAAGTGGTGGGCGGAAACACGCGCTCATGCTTAGGGTCGAAGGGGCGGGTGTCTACGGCGGCCATTTTGGTGGTGTAGTTAAACACGGGTATGCGGTCGTGCGTGGCTACTATGTCCAGAAAGAGTTTGTCGTCGGGGGCTGGGGTGGTTTGTTTGAAGGCCGATAGCAGTAACACGGTGATACCTATAAAGCAAAGGATGGCGGGGCGCATGGGGCGAAGTAAAGGGTTGTTGGTGATAACACCTAACAACGGCACAATATCTGAATCAGGATTTATAGGATTAGAGGATGGGCAGGATAGCAGCGGATGAAAGTAAGGTCATTCACTTTTATTCTCTTTGGTTCTAAAAGTTTCAATTTCACGGGTAGGCGTTTGGGGCATAGCGGCAAGTTCCTGCTCAATAGTTGTTAGCAATACATTCCATACTGAATTAATGTTTTCCCTGTAATTAATATTGAGCTCCTTTTTCTGACCAGGCAATTCATAGTCGCTAGCATAGCGGAGAAAACAATCATCAAGTATTCGTTCTGTTATAATACTATCCTGTTGGGTATATACCGTTACCATGGCATAGCAGTAGTGAGACCATAACATTGTATTTTTTGTACCATCGGGCATAATTTGCTCATTGGGCTTTACTGTTGTTATTTTAAGTAATTTATAGTTCTTATCTAATAATGAAAACACCCTGCTGTGGTCAAGTGCAGCAGTAATTTTATGCACCTGTTGATCGTCAAAATTATAATAAACGGTAGTTACATGGCAACTACCTTTGCTCGACCAAAATATGTTGTAAAAATCGCAACAACTAATACAAGTGCGTTTAAAAAACAGGATAGTATCTACTTTATCCTGTCTTAGTTTTTGTACTACTTCTTCTGCTACCTGGTAATCGGATTTAGCCGATGTATCCGTTGCATTCGCAGTTTGACTTGTTTCCTTTTTATGATTACCAAGGTTGCTGCTACTTGCGTAGTATATGGTTATTGCAAGTGTCATTAACACAACAGTCTTAAAGATAGTTCTCAATGGCATTTGCATTTATGCAATATAATGTAATGCACCCAAAGCTGCATTTGGATGTTTTAGCTCTGTCACAAAGACTTCCGATTTGAAAAAACTTCGGAAGTCGGGCACACTGCGAGGCGGTTCTCCCTTTAGGCTGTAAATCCCGAGCTTGCCTCGGGAGAGTTAGAGGGTTGCAAACAAAAAGCCCGGAGGCTGATGCTCCGGACAAAAAAGCCCGGAGGCATTACGCTTCCGGGCTCTGTATTTAGTCTTGGTTCCAGGTTCTGCTATATTACTTTTCAATCTGCACTATTAAGTATTTAGATGTCTTCCAGAATTCCTGCGGGTTGGTAATTTCCAGTTGGGTTACGTGCTTTTTATCGCTGCGCTTAATGGTGTATGAGTTGCTTGGGTGCAGGGTCAATAGCTTGGCATCTTTCGCATCTATAGGCAATACGGTGGTTTTGGTAATGTCTATTTGTGTAAAGCCGCTGTTGTCTACATTGCTCTTTACTACTTTGCGTTTAATTATGCCGCCTTCTTTTATCAGTATTTGCTTATCAAGCAGGTTCTTCTGCGTGTTAATTACATAGTAGGCGGTGTTAAGCTGGGTGGTTTGGTCATACACTACTTTATCTTTGGCCATGCCTTCTTCTACCAGTAGTATTATGCGTTCTTTCTGGTCGTTGATGGTGGTGTTAAGGTTGGTAATAGCCGTATTAAGCTCTGCAATTTGTTTGTCCTTTTCTTCTATCTGCAGGTTAAGGGTAGCCATTAGTTTTTCAAGGCCCTTTACTTTGCTGCCGCTGGCTTTCAGCCTTTTGTTCAATGCCTCCAGCTTCTCCTTATTCTGCTGCATCAGGTCCTTTATATTAGCAATATTCTCATTTATGCGCACCAGTTGTGTACGGCGCAGGTCGGGGTTTTTGGTAGATGTTTCTACGTTGCGTTTGCTGGTATCTATAGCGTTTAGGTTAGCTTCTATCTCGTTCATCTCATCTATAAAAAATGCGATGGTGCTGTCCTGTTGCTCGCGGGCGCTTACCAGGTCCTGGTTTTCGCTTTCTTTTTGCTCTACATCTTTTTTGTAATCGTGGCAGGCGGCAAGTAGTATTACTACGGGCAAAATTCTAAGTAAGTTTCTCATGGTAGAATGGTTTAGGGTTATGGTTATCAATTCCGTTTGCATTTGGTGCGGCCGCTTAAACCTGTTAAGCGAGCTACACCAAATGTTAAAACAGATGATGCAAAAGTGTTGCCACATGCCAAAAGCACCTTTAACAGGGTTTTATGTTAATTGTTTGGGGCGTTAATTGCCCGTAGCGGGAAAAGGATTGAGGAGTTAGAGATAACTACATTGCGTGCAAAGATAGATTATGTCCATTTATGAACCTTGACTGTAGCCATAGTTTAAAAGGCCTATAATAGCTAAAATAAAGCATATTTCAACGGGGTATTTAACAAAATCTCGCCTTTTAGGCGATATCCAGTAAAGTACAATGAAATATGTTTGCTACGTATTGGAAAACTTAAAATTATAGATCTAAGAGCTTTTAGCTAATTGTTTAGTATATTCACTTAATCCGTGCTTTGAATATTCCCATGATTAATAAGAAATCCGCTATTACGGGACCAAGTGAAATAGCTCCAAGTACTGAAAAAGTTCCTGCAAAATTTCTGCTGCTAATTGGGAGTATATGGGTCGTTTTATTGGCTATGGCAACTACCGCGGCTGCTAATTGGGATTTTGTAAGTTATTACATTTCTATTAACAAACCAGGAACCCATGTTGCACCAACTGATAGCAAGATATCCATAGACCGGTATTCAACGATAATCCACTCTCACCAAACCAAATGGCAGGTTCATATCACAGCGCTTATTGAACTTAATAATATTGCTGTAAGAACCAACGATACAGCATCTACTTCAAGATTCATTTCATTAAAAAATATTATTTTTTCTATTGAATCTCAAACCGATAAATATCTGGACACATTAGCACGTTGTCCGGAATTTGACAATGAAAAACGTAAAGTTTTTTTAAATAATATGGAGCAGTATCTGGCCACAGATGAAAAAGCCTTAACCACGGTTGAAAAGGGCATTCAGAACCTTAAACAACCTAAAGAGCTTAAAATAGAGCAGTTAATTAGTTCACTTCAAAATCTATCTACAAACAACCATGCTACGCTATAACTACGACTGATTTACACATTTTGTTTGTATTATACAAGTCTGGCATTATAATTAGAACGTTATTAAAGACATAATTAAACAAAATAATAAAAACCTCGTCTAATCGTTAGAAAGCTAGCCTAAAATAGTAGAAAGTGATATTGTAGGCTGTTAATAAATGACGGGTGATCTTAGCCGGATGTTTGACAATTTTACAGTAAATATAAAAACCTATGAGCAGCTACTTCACA
The DNA here is from genome assembly GCA_035298845.1 of Chitinophagales bacterium. Lineage (GTDB taxonomy): Bacteria > Bacteroidota > Bacteroidia > Chitinophagales > LD1 > Bog-950. Next base: position 3,790 of record DATGXP010000790.1, on the reverse strand, counting down.
TATATTAAAAATCTTGCAGATTCAGACGAATCGGAATCTTTTGTTAACCATGGAAAGGATGATGCTATATTCACTTTTTCCACAATATTCAATAAAGCTGAAAGTATTATTAAAATGCTATCAGGGAATTTAAAGTCCGGAATTGCCGACAGCAAAGAGTATCAAGAATCCTTAAATGCCTTTTTACAAAGAAACGGTAGACTACAGATATTGATTCAAGACTATAATGCAGAAGCTCAACCTGAAATTTTTGAGCTATTTAGGTTGAATGCTCTTTTAGGGAGAGGGGAACAAATTGAAATTAAAACAACTAAGTTGTGTGTACGTATCGATGAATCAGAAGTTCACTTTTGTGTGGCTGATAATAAAATGTATCGTATTGAAAATGATATTGAAAAATTTTCAGCGTATGGTAATTTCAATAATCCTGTTTTCGCCACTGCCCTTGCTGATATTTTCGATAAATTGTTTACAGACACAACGCACACAAGTCCGGTATTACTCCAATCCAAGCATTCTGACATCATTATTTCCTAATCCTTGATTCAATCACACATGGAGGCAGGTTCAAGCTTTGCTATACTAAGAGAACTAGGGCATTTTCTTGAATTTATAGCCGCTGCAAACGCAGCTCTTATCATTACAGAAGAATTCTCAACTCAGTTAATCACTAAAATAGTTACGCCTTTTAGAAATGCAGATCACATTTCTAAACTAGTTACGCAAATGCTTAATAGATTTGAAGAATCATGGAAAGATCATTTAAAAAAGCATGAAGGCTCTGAGAAATCACTACAGGCATTAAGGCCATTCGAAACAAGAATACTCGGGTGCCGTCAGAATATAACCGAACTTGATAAAGAAGTTGCTGAAAAGGTTGATGGCTTTCACTCTAAAAAATTCAACTATCTGTGTTTTGTTAGTACATTTTACTGTCTATTGCTCCTTGTAGCTATTGGTTTTGACTGGGATAGTTCGTGCCTCTTTAAAGATATATTATTTTGGTTTAACTTAGTATATTTTATATCGCTTGGGTTTTATCTGAACTTTAAAAAAGATATTTTCAAACCTACTTACGTCAAGGTTTCGCTGATAACTTTTTATGTCGCATTGATTGGTTGGAGCATAGGACTTCTTTCGCATTTCTTTTTTCCTACATTCAAACACGTTGGCAGTTTCACTTTCATTTTACAGTTAGAATGCGTCCTTATACCTATTACCCATTTTATCCATGCCTTATATAAAGCGGTCATCAAAGTTGGACCTGACGCACAGGATGTTCTTGATAGATACAACGTGATTCGTAGAACGGTAGCGGAGATGGTGAAGGAATTGGAAGATAATATTGGTTTTCTTAAAAAAATTGGACTGGGACCTAATCCAAAACAAGAGATTACAATTATCAGACCGAATGAGGACCTGCCACCCATGGGCCCAGGGTAACCTTCACGAAGCTTGGAGATACAGTTGTAGAGTACTGTTCAGAATTGAAAAAATGAATACCTAGGTGAGGCTAGTTTCTATCCGGCCTTGCAAGAGGTACTACCATCTCGACTTTCGAGCTCAATACCATTAACGCACATCGGACTACCCCCAATTCTGATAGCTGCGGCCCACTTCCCTACTGCATACACCAAGGAGTAAAAAGGCTCCCAAAGTTGAAAAACTTTGAATGTCGTAAACCACCGTACATGAAAAAAGCACCGGCAGCATTGCGGCTACCGGTGCCTAAAATACAAGTGGTAACTTAATTACCGGTGTATTTATCTCTTCATCAGCCGGCCTACTGCCATAAAAGCCAGTACAGTAAGGCCGGTGTAAATTACTACTTGTTTTCTATCCAGGCCGTTGCCAAAGGCACGTGCCCTGTCTTTTACTTTCTGAATCCTTGTCCTTTTTATTGCAGGCATATAGGTGGTTTAAGCTAATGATTGAAAATTATGCTGCTGCTACTTCTTCCTCTTCGTATTGTTCTTCTTCCTGTTGTTTTTCTTCGGTGCTGTTCATAATCTCTTTGGCCAGTATACCGGTAGCTACCGATAAGGCTAAGCCACCCAGTAAGCCTCCCTTGCGGGCACCGGCTACTAATAAGAAACCTGCAGCGGCCAGTTTAGCCACTTTCTTAGTATCGATGTTGTGCAGGGTTTCGTCTAAAGTTTCGAAAAAACCTCTGGCTTTGCCTTCTACACCATCTTCTTCCTGCTCTTCACCTTCTTCGTATTCACCTTCTTCGCCTTCGTAGTCTTCTTCCTCTTCGCCTTCTTCGTAGCCGCCTTGCACTTCCGTATCATCGGCAGCATCCATATCTTCATCCTTTTCTTCCTCATCGCCGCCTTCGGTTTGTTCTGCCAGGGCAGCTTCCTTCTTCATTTTTTTCTTGGCCTTGCGGGGTATGTGTGTGTGCGTACCATGCTCTGCGCTTTCATCTTCATTGGCACCGTTAGCAGTTACACCGCTATTAGTAGTTTCATTCTCCTGAGGCTCGTTAAGTTTGTTAAACTTGTTTTCTTCCTGGTTGTTTCCGTTTTTGTAATCCATTGCGTTTCTATTTTTTGATTGTTATAAAATTTTGTTCTGTGTTGGATGTGTTATGTTCTAATAATTATGCCAACAAGGTTACAGGCGCAGCAAAAATCTATCAACAAAAAAGTGGAGAGCCTCAGGGAAGAGCCTTTACCAATGAAAACCGGCTGAATACGATGTAGGCCAGCACCCAATAGTGGCTTTATTTTAATGTAGAAAAACCGCCCGCTGTGTGGCCGGTGCGCTTTATTTCTACGGTATGGGATATAGGTGGCACAGGGCATCTCATTTTGTAAGGTGCCGGTTATTGCTAACCTTTACGCATACTATGCGGCAGGCAGAAATAATTGATTATAGCGATGAATACAAAGAGGCAATTAAAGTACTTAACTACGAGTGGCTGCAGAAATACTTTAGGGTAGAGGAGGGTGACGTAGTATCGCTGGGTAACCCGCAGCGCGAGATAATAGATAAAGGTGGATACATATACTATGCACGGCTGAATGGTGAGATAGTGGGCACGGCATCGCTGCTAAAGGTAACCGGTGATGTGTATGAGCTGGGCAAAATGGCGGTGACTGAAAAAGCAAGAGGCCAACACATAGGCACTATGCTGCTGGAGCATTGCCTGCACGTGGCGCAGCAAAAGGGAATAAAGAAACTGATACTGTACAGTAACACTAAGCTGGCTAATGCCATAGGCCTGTACCGCAAATATGGTTTTAATGAAATTGAATTAGAACCGGGCCACTACGAGCGGGCAAATATTAAGATGGAGAAAATGCTGTAATGCATTTTTGAACCACATAGGAACATAGAATACAAAATGAAGATGCGCAGTAGACATAGTTCTATCTGATGTTTGAGGGTACATAGAGAACATAAGAATACAATGGGTGAATGGATTACAAATTACTTCAACCTCTCCAGCTGCCCTTTGCGCTTTACTATATTTTTGTAATCCCACTGTATGGTTTCCGCTTTCTTTAGCCAGCGCTTAAGGTCTTTGGCATTTACCTCATCTACCGATGTGTAGCGCTTTTCGGCAGCTTTAAATTTACCTTCGGGCTGCAGGCCTTCTTCTTCAAACGATTGCCCGCTCCAGAACAGCAGGCGTACACAATTCTTCAATTTATGATAACCAGCTACCGGGTTGCCATCTAAAAACCAAACGGGGTGTGCATGCCATATTTTGTTTTCGGCATGGGGAAGGGCGGCGTGTATTTGTGTGTAAAGCGCATCGCAAATTTCTTTATCGGCTGGAGCC
>DATGXP010000789.1:0-9093 GCA_035298845.1 Chitinophagales bacterium | reverse complement strand
GTTAGGATATGTTGTAGTGTTTACCTGTGTGCGGTAATCACCTGCATTCAGTTTTTGCTGCTCGCCGCTGTGCATGGTTTCGCCCAGCATATTCAGCACATCAAAACTTACAGTGCCTGGTTGAGCCAGGGTATAATCTATACTTACAATATTGGACGCTGGGTTAGGGTACAGGTTAATGGCTCCAATGGTTGGATTTGTTTCATTACCAATAGAGCTTATAATGGTTGTAATGGTATTTGAATCTGTTTCATTCAAACCCAACTCAAGAGCATTAATAATACTGCGCATGCTGGTAGGGGTGCGGTTCTCCTGCACAAATACCACCAGGCTTACACGGTCTTTATTCCAGCTGGCCGGCAGCGTAAAGTAGTATTCGGTGCTGAATTCATCTCCGCTGTTAACCGTGGCGGGAATAATGCCACTGGTGCCCCACACACCACCCAGCATTTTGCGGCCTACATGGCGGTGCTTATAGCCTACTATAGGGCTGCCCTTGCCATACCATGGGTTGAAAGAACCCGGGCTGTGGTTGGTATAATAGTTTACCTGGTTATAGCCCGAACCGGTTCCGCTTACACTATCTTCTACTATGTAGCAGTTAACATTATACTGCAAATTACTTAGCTGCGTATAAAACTCTACCGTAGGCACTACGGTAAGCGAGCGGGTGTTTTCATTGTAATACGTAGTTGCTTTAATACCCAGCGGTGAACGAACAGGCAGGCGCTGCTGTGTTTTTTCATCCCATAGGGTATACGAAAAATCGGCAGAGCTAACCATGTTCAGCGAAATCTCTTTTTGGTCGGGCCAGTAGTATCGGTCTATCATTACTGCGGGTGCGCCACTGCCACCACCCAGCGCTGCGTATAAATCAGAGTGGTCGGTAGTAGTCATGGCATCGGTACCAAAACCCGCGTGCACACCTATAGGTATTACACGGCTGTAGGCCTGGTCTATCACATCTACAGTAGTTGCGCCCATTGGGCAATATTGGCATTGGGCCGTTGTAAATTCCTCCAGCACCACATTTTTAGAAGGCATGGCACTAAGTGCGTTTACGCTGGTGCTCAGGCTGTTGTTAGCAGCTACAGCATCGGTGCCGCCATTTGGCCCCAGCGTGGCTACTTCTATCTGGTACTTTACAAAATCGGTAAGGGAGGCCAGTTGCTGAAAGGTAAAATCGTAAGTGCCAAATGGCGGAATGTTAAGGTTGCTAAGGCTTTGGTAAACCGGTGAGCCGCCATCTATAGCGTAAGATATATCCACCGAGTTTAGGGCTACACCACCTGGGTTGCTGATGGTACCGGTGATGGTATTGTTACCGGCCAGCACATAAGGGTTGATGGTAATGGTATCTACTGCTACATCGAGCATTGGCACCGAGTAAATCCGGATATCATCTATGGCCCAGAAAAAATCATGGTCTCCCACAAAATTGAATTTTAAATATACGGTAGGCTGGTTGGCTACAAAGGGGGTAAGGTCTACCCTTGTATGTGTAGTGGTACCTTGTGTAGCATCTATCGTATAGGCCTGCGCCCAGCTATTGCCATCGGTGCTTATAAGCAAAGTGCCGCTGCTGGCGCCACGTTGCACAAACCACTCATCAAACTCCATATGCACATATGAGTGCGCCGAGCAGTTAATAACAGGCGATATCATATCAGCATCTTCGGGCTTGCCATCATCGGTAGCAGCATCTGAAAGAAACAGGGCATAGCCATTGGCAAAGCTTGCCGACTTAAAAGCCAGGCTACCTATACTGGGCGCCGAGATGGGATTGTGCACATATTTCCAGTTACCGGCATTATTACCGCTGTTATCTACCAGCGTCCAGCTGCCAATGCCTCCCGAAAAATTGGCCGTGTAAATGGGCGTTTGTGCCTGTGCGGCCATTAGTAAACATAAAAACAGAGTGGTAGTAAAGGATTTAAGCATGGGCAAGTGGTTGAAAAGTGAATTAATTCTGCTTATAAAGATAGAATTAGTTTGTTGAAACCAGATGGATTTAACTATTGGCAGCTACCACTTTCCCACTGTGCTAGCTTAATTGTGTAACCCATCATACATTGGTATGACGGGTTGCACAGAGGTTTAAAGGTTTTTAGTTTTTTACCAGCTTTTGTATTTCTTCCTCCAGTATATATTCATCGCCATCTACATAACCGGAATGCGAGAAAACTATTTTACCAGTGGCATCTACCAGCAGGGTAAAGGGCACACTTTGTATGTTCAACTGGCGCTTAAGGTCCTGGTTTACATCCAGCAGTACTTCATACTCCCAGCGCTGGCCTTCTACAGTTGGCTTTACTTTGGTGGCGCTACGCGAATCATCGATGGATACGGCTATAATCTGCATGTTGTATTTCTTCTTCCATTCGTCATACACATCGGCTATGTTGGTCAGTTCCTTTTTGCAAGGCACGCACCAGGTTGCCCAGAAACTGAGCACCGTAATCTTGCCGGTTTTAGTATAACTGGCTACGTCTACCTGCTTACCATTCATATCGGCCAGGGTGATAGAAGGAATTGTTTTTTCGCCTATGACTTTCTCAATCGCAGTTTTTTCGCTTTGTGCATTTGTAAGGAAAACCGACAGTAACAAGACTAAAGCCAGAATGGGTTTTTTCATAGTTTGATTTTTGGGGCAGTATATCAATGCCCATGCCAATATAGATGAATAAAACTAAAACGATTTTTGAATAATAGCTATTAGAATAACTTTACGCCCTACAATCTGATTGGTTGCATGCAAAAAATAAACACCTTACCCACAATACTCTTTTTGCTTTTATTCACAACTGCCAGCGGGCAGTGGGGGTATTTTTCAGGTTCTTTTCAAAACAACACCAACTTTTTTATCCGCGATGAAAAGATTGGCGCCTTTAACCTGCCGCACTACGATAACCTGAAAGTGGGCACCGATAACTGGCTGGAACTGAAATATACCAACGATAAGTTTGAACTGCAAACAGGCGTTCGGATAGATTTCTTCTATAACTCTATCCTCCGCGTGCCTACCTCGCCTTATACCGGTGTGGGTGTAGGCAATTTTTTTATAAAGAAAAAGGTGAAAGACCTTACCATAACCGGGGGCTATATATACGACCAGATAGGCAGTGGTATTATATACCGAACCTTTGAAGAGCGGGCTTTGGGTATAGACAATGCCCTGCTGGGCGCGCGGCTGGAGTACGATGTAAAGGGTAAGGTAAAACTGAAAGCCTTTGCCGGCGCGCAGAAACTAAAGTTTACAGTGCTTAAACCGCTGATACTGGGCTTTAATGCCGATGGGAATTTCTCTACCAAAAACAACAAGGCTACTTTTCAGCCGGGGGTGGGTGTAATAAACCGCAGTATGGATAGGGAGAGTATGAGTACTGTAGTGGCTACTATAGAAAGCTACGACACGCTGGGCCGTTTTGTGCCTAAATTCAATACTTATGCTGTAACTGCTTATAACACTTTAACAGGCGGTGGTTTTAGCTGGTATATAGAGGGGGCCTATAAAAGTACCGAGGCCATCAAGAAAGATCAGATACACGATGCTAAGGATTCGCTTATAAATTCGGCAGGCAACTGCCTGTTTACTACCTTAAATTATTCAAGGCCGGGTATTGGCGTGATATTGCAGTTTAAGCGCACCGAAAATTTTTACCTGCACAGTTCGCCCAATGCTACCGAGGCCTTGTTTGACGGGTTACTTAATTTCTTACCACCGGTATCGCGCCAAAACTCATTGCGTTTGCCAGCCCGCTATTTTGCACCATCGCTTGAGAACAGGGAACTTGCCTTTGGTGCAGAGATAACGTACTCACCTAACCGCAAGATGACTTTTACGGCACAGGGCTCGTATATCCGCGATTTTATTATGAAGAAATATCACCCTTCTGATACTGCTTTTTTTGCCGAAGGATACTTGGCAGGTACATTTAAACCCACTAAGAACATAGAATTAGAAGTTGGTTTTATGTATGCGCGCTACAACAAATTTTTGTACCGCAAAGAAGGCGAGCATGAGATAGATGCTTATTCACCGTTTGTAGAGTTTGGTTACAAAATCAACAAAAAACACTCCCTGCGTGTGGAGGTGCAATACCAGCATGTAATGAAAGATTACGGACAGTGGATATATGCCCTGATTGAATACAATTTTGCACCGCATTTTTCGTTTGCCGTGTCAGATATGTGGAACTTTGACCCAAACCCGGATATAAATCCTAATGCTAACCACTACTACTCGGTCTTTGCCGGATATACATTGGGTCCGCACCGGTTTACACTTAGCTACGTAAAGCAGGTGGAGGGGATTGTATGTACCGGTGGGGTATGCCGTATAGAGCCGGCATTCAGCGGAGTTAAAATTGGGGTTAACTCTACGTTCTAAAAAACGTGTGATTACGCAGATATAGAGAAACGATTAAAGGATAAATACAAATGCGTTTTATGGCAACTAAATATTGGGGAGTAGTAGCGGCAAGTATGGTCTATTTTCTGTTGCAATCATGTAAAGAAGTAGGCCCGGAAATAAATTTGAAGAATAATCAGAATGCAGTTTCGGATACTACATATGTAGAATCGCCGCAAGCAGCCGAAGTGAAAAATGTGATACTGGAAGAGTTTACCGGTGTTAGGTGTCCTAACTGTCCACAAGGGCACCAGATTACCGCGCAGATTAAAGCAGCCAACCCCGGCAGGGTTATCTCTGTTAGTTTTCACCCGGTTAATTCATTGGGCTATCACTATCCTTTTAGTAAAGATACTTTTCAGAATGCTGTAGCACAATCGCTGTTTGATTTTATGGGGCAATTGGGTTTTGAACCGGTAGCAGCTGTTGACCGCCTGGCAAATGGCACCAGCGTATTGTGGGATAAAAACGTGTGGAGCAGCAAAACCACTGCGCAACTGGCACAAACCACACCTGTAAACCTGGTGCTGGGCAAAACGTATAACCCTGCTAACCGCGAGCTAACTATTGTAACGGAGTTGCACTACACCCAGAATGTAGCAGAGAAGAACAAACTAACCGTGGTGCTAAGCGAAAGCGATATTGAAAGCGCTCAGCTGGACGGTTCTGTTATTGATACTTTTTACATACACAAAGATGTAGAGCGTGCTTTTATTACGGCTGTGCAGGGCGATGTAATAGACCAACCGCTTGATGCGGGCCGTGTAGTAGTGAAAGTATACAAAACTACACTTGCCGCCAAATGGAAACCGGAGAACATGCATATAGTAGCTTATGTACACCAATACGAAAACGCCAAGCAGGTTTACCAGGCCAAAGAGCTTGAAGTGCAATAAATTTTGCATTTGTCCGTTTGAGGGCAAATTGTTTCAATGAAGAAATTACTGCCCCTGTTTATTGCCCTGCTTTTTTTTGCTGCCTGTAAAAAAGAAACTAAAGAACTACGAACTATAACATACCCCCTGCGCCCTTACAACGGCTCTGCTTTAACCGGGCAAGTGTCTTTTATTGAAACAGAATATACCGATACCGTAATAGTTAAGCTGGAAGCGCAGGGATTGGTTCCTAACACAACTTACCTATCGCACCTGCATACCGGCACGCCGGGCAACCTTACGGGCACACTTATTTATTTTCACCATGTAATGTCGGCTACCAGCGATGTGGTTACAGAGGAGAAATGGGCCGAAACTTATGATAATGCCCTTGTTAGCGGCACTTGCTTTACTATCCATAACCCTGCATTTTTCAGTAACGATACTATAGGCTACGAACTGGCGGGTGGTACTGGCGCTAATGCACAATAGAAACTCTTCTCAGCGCCGTGCATTTTTATAGATTTGGGCCGTAAACAAGGCATCAAATGAAGATATCGTATAACTGGCTGAAGAATTATGTTGATTTTAACCTAACTCCTAAAGATTTGGGCGAGGTGCTGACAGGCGTGGGCCTGGAAGTAGAGGATGTTACCCCTTTTGAAACTATACAGGGTGGGCTTGAAGGTGTAGTAATAGGCGAAGTAAAAGAGTGCGCCAAGCACCCCGATGCCGATAAACTATCGGTAACTAAAGTAGATGTGGGCGCTGGTGAGCTATTGCAAATAGTATGCGGTGCGCCTAACGTAGCTGCCGGACAAAAAGTAGTGGTGGCACTGGTGGGTTCTACCTTGTATCCATCGGGCGGCGAAAAGCTGCAGATTAAAAAAGCAAAGATACGCGGTGTAGAAAGCTTTGGTATGATATGCGCCGAAGACGAAATAGGGCTGAACGATAACCACGCAGGTATAATGGTTTTAGAACCTGCTGCTGTAGTAGGAACCAAAGCTGCCGATTACTTTAAAATAGAAAGTGATTTTGTATTGGAGATTGGATTGACACCTAACCGGGGTGATGCCAACAGCCACATAGGTGTAGCGCGCGATGTGGCAGCTGCTTTAAATGTAGCCTATAAAGCAAAGGTGAAATTTACAAAGCCTGATACCAGCAATTTTAAAGTTGCGAATACGGACCTGGCTATAGCTGTAGATGTGCAAGATGCACAAGCCTGTCCACGCTATTCGGGTGTAACCATATCGGGCATTACAGTAGCCGAATCGCCGGATTGGTTAAAGAACAAGTTAAAGGCTATTGGGGTGCGTGCTATTAACAACGTAGTAGATATTACCAACTATGTGCTGCACGAATATGGTCAGCCATTGCATGCTTTTGATGCCGCAAAAATACGCGGTGGCAAAGTGGTGGTGAAGAAATTGGACGAGGGCACCGTATTTAAAACGCTGGATGATAAAGATGTAAAACTAAGCGCTAACGACCTGATGATATGCGATGCCGAAGGTGGCATGTGTATAGCCGGTGTGTTTGGCGGTGCAGAAAGCGGCGTAACCAATACCACCACAAGTATATTTTTAGAGAGTGCTTATTTTTCGGCAACCGGTATACGCAAAACGGGCACACGCTTAAACCTGCGTACCGATGCGGCTATGCATTTTGAAAAAGGCACCGACCCTAATATTTCAGTAGAAGCCCTAAAAAGAGCTGCTGCTATGATATGTGAGATTTGCGGGGGCAGTGTTTCTTCTGATATCATCGATATTTATCCGCAACCGGTAGAAGGCTGGCGTTTTTCAGTATCATACAACCGGATACTAAAACTGGCCGGCTTTGCTATAGAGAAAGACACCATAAAGCAAATACTTAATCACCTGGAGATAATGATTGAAAAGGAAGAGGGTGATGAGTGGCAAGTGCTGGTACCAGCCTTTAAAACCGATGTAAAGCGCGAGGCCGATATAATAGAGGAGGTAATCCGAATACTGGGATATAACAGTTTTACATTGCCTAAGGCACTAAAATCGAATTTAGCACTAAGCCCTAAGGTAGATGCACAAAAGCTGGAGAACGTAATAGCCGGTATGCTTAGCGGTGCGGGCTTTAACGAGATATGGACAAACTCGATTACCCAAAGCAAGTACGAAGAAGACGAACAGCTAAAAGCACAGCAGGTAAAATTGCTGAATAGCCAAACCGCAGAGCTGGATTCATTGCGCACCTCTATGCTTTATTCTTCGCTGGAGGTAATAGCTTACAATCAAAACCGTAAGGCTACAGATTTACGCTTATACGAGTTTGGCAGGACTTACTATAGAACGGAAAGCGGTTATAAAGAAGGCCACCACCTGCAAATAGTTTTGACCGGGAAAACCAACCGTGATAACTGGCTGCAAAAGGGTTCGGCATATAGTTTTTACCATTTGAAAAGTGTGGTGATGAATGTGCTGGAGCGCCTGGGCCATACTACATTTGAAACAGAAGTGATTGAAACCAGCCCCTTCACATTTGGTTTAGTGTTGAAGAATGAAGAGGTAGAAGTAGCGCGCCTGGGAAGCATTGCCAAACCGGTGCTGGCTAAGTTTGATATAAAGAATGACGTCTATTTTGCCGACCTTAACTGGGGGTATCTGCTGGAAAAATCGCAATTTGGAAAAGTAACCTTCAGCGAGTTGCCGAAGTTCCCATCGGTAAAGCGCGACCTGGCCATGGTGGTAAACGAAGACCTGCAATTTGCAGCTATTGAAAAAATTGCAGTGGCCGAATCGAAAAAGCTATTACAGGAAGTATCGCTTTTTGATGTGTATAAAGGCGACAAAATGGAGCAGGGCAAAAAGAGCTATGCTATAAGTTTTGTTTTTCAGCATCCCGATAAAACCCTTACCGACCAGGAGATTGAAAAGCTGATGAGTAAGCTGATGAGCAAATACGAAAATGAGCTGGGGGCTGTTATCAGAAAAAGTTAACTTATGAGCACCTTAACCATTCGGCGGATAGATGATGCAAAGAAAAAAGCTGCATTGCTTGTAGAGCATACGCGGGCCCTTTTGTTAAAAAACAATGAGTTGGAAGCAGAAGTGAGGCGCTTGAAAGATAGCCTGGATGAAAAAGAGCAGAAAAACGAAGAATTATTGAATAAGATTAAAATAATTAAGTTAGCGCAGAATATGGGGGCTCCGGGAACGGAAAACCCCGATGTTAAGGAGTTAAAAAGGAAAGTTAACGAATACATTAAGGAGATAGACCATTGTATTACGATGCTGAATGATTAGGGATGGCAGAAAAGGATGAAACGGTCAATATCAATGTTTTAATTGCGGAAAGGGCCTACCCTGTAAAAGTGGTAAGGGCCGATGAAGAAAAAGTGAAAAGTGCGGTGAGCCTCATTCATCAAAAAATGAAGGATTACCAACAGCAGTTTGAAGGCAAAGACAAGCAGGACTATTTGGCAATGTGCCTGCTTAATTTTGCGGTGGAACATGTAAATCTTCAGTCGAATACGCAGCAAAATGACCGTTTACTGGATGAAAAGATAAAAGAATTAGAAGTAGTCCTTTCGGGCGTATCTAAATAAATCTTCTCGCCTTTTTTCCCTCTCCCATGTATTGGATTAGTTTTCTTTATGGTGTTGGCAAATGCCAGCTCCGGAAATGAATTGTATTTTTTTAATCATAAATAAACAACCCCAAAAATGGATAACACAATCATCATAATCATTGCTGCAGTAATTGCGGTAGTGGCGGCGATTGTGGGTTTACTGGTGGGCCGCTCTATAACGCAAAAAAGCAATGTAGA
>DATGXP010000788.1:0-3175 GCA_035298845.1 Chitinophagales bacterium | reverse complement strand
CAAAAGGCATAACCTTAAACTGGAACAGCCCAAACTTTGTCTTAAAGGCTGTCTTGGCCTAGTCAGCAGGGGCTACTTTTATTTACCAATACCCACTGCGAAGGTCAAGTGAACTAAATACCTTTGCACCTTATAAAGAGTCTAAAAGTTCTTATATATTGGGTAGGGGAAAGGTATCCTTGATGGTAGCTTTGTTTAAGGCTCTGTAATCAACACAGAACCTCAAGCTACCATCAGGCTTTTTAATCAACAACACTGGAGACCCAAAAGGACTATTACTTGGCTCTATAAAACCGGCAGTTAACATGGACTATACCTCCTTTCCTATCACCTCAGTCTCTACTGGACTGGTACGGTACACACCCTACTTTGGAACCTTTACGTCAGGAGCTAGCTTTATTTCATGACAATCCTGAAGATTCCTATCAGGGGGCTCTGAAAAAGGCAGTTACTCAGGGAATAATTACCTGTACTTACCTAACAGAGACTTAATCTTATCTTTTCTGGCCTCAGAGATTACGGTGCGTATGTGTTCTGCACTCCCTGCTGGTAGGCCCTCCGTATTCTCAAATAACTGATAAATGAAGTCCAGGATGTTGGTTGGCGCTGGCCAATGCTTGGGATATTCCTCCTTGGTTGTTGCACCTGCTTATGGCACACTAACAAAGTCATGCCATACACTATTGCCCTTAGCTACTATACCTTATATTTATTTTAGGTATTACTTTTCACTAGGCAATATTAAATATTAAGTGCATACTAGCAGGTTTGAGGTCGCGCCAAGCAACTGACGTAAGCAAGACAAGCTGTTCACATAAACCTTACTGTGATAGAATACTTATGGCCTTTTCAACTATGACTGCTGGGGGACACCAGCACTAAAATACATAGTATTACGTTAATATCAACGGCCAAAGCTATCTCTACCTACAGTATTATTTATATAAAGGGTATTTTAAATAGTAGTAACGTGTGCATGTACTTGCTACACCGTGCAGTGTATTGCATTGTCAGCAAACACGTCTACCTCACCCTTTGACAGTTGTGCAAACTTTTACAGCTTATTCAAGTCCGCCACTTAAAGATCATATTTATCCTGTACAACATTATCACCATGCACTGCTAAAAGGGTTTATTATTACGGTACTTAAGTTATTTCATCACTTGCTGTACTCTATACCGTGTTATTAACCGGTGACTAGCCGCCAGTAACATGTAACAGGTATGAATCACAACCCTTTTTACGTAGCAGGCGATTACAGGTACTGGCACTGATGAGGAACGAGTTTGCAGCATTTATATCACCATAAATTTAACCAAACTGTGTGTTAAGGTAAGTTAAATATTACGGTAGGTTAATATTTTATATTTATCCCTACATATTTTCTGCCTTAGAGCTATTACGCAATGGCAGTGTTACCCCCCCACAGTTACCATGGTCCAGGGTCAATGCCAACGTTGCAAAGTTAATCGTGGCCTTATTGCCATGGAGGTAATCGCCTCCCAAAATAATCCACTACTAAATTGGCAAAACAAAAAATTTAATCTTGTCCTAATGCTAAGAATTATTATTTGCATCAAAAAATACAACTTATATTTTAATCGCTACGGATGCAGTTAACTTAGCATTATTAGGTAAAGTAACCTCGCTACGCGCCACGTCGTACACAGGTAAACCGAGCAGTTTCACCAACCGTACTGAAACATAAGAATTGCTTGCACCGCTGTCCACCAGCGCGTCAAATTCAACACCTTAAATATAGACAGAACAATATAATAAATTGTTATATCCTTATTTTTAGGCGTTTACTTAGCTGTCGATCTTCATTTCGTTGTTTGATCTCGGCTGGTGGACGCTTTCGAGTTTTTTGGATCTGTGATCTGCTGGACGGCTTGCAACTGTTTCGACTTCCTATTGGCGCGGCGATTTCGGTTGGGTCGGTCTTGACAGTTACGTGCGATGTGCCCTTTGCCGCCGCAATGAAAGCAGGTGATGTCTCTCTTGGTGCTGTGATCTGTGGCAGAAAAAGTTGCATTGAGTTTTTAAGTATATTTTTTATACTTGCGACTTGTGCTGCCAAGCTCCATTGGAGCATAACCACCTTAATCCTACACTTTCAAACTTGCATTTGCACGGCCATATCGCACATCCTCATGACACAACGCGTACTGCATAGCTTCGTTAAGCGTTGTTGGACCGCGTGACAAGACAGCAGTGCGCACTTATGGTTTGAGATGATAACAGAATTTATGCAACAATTCTGCCTCTTCGGCATCATCTATACCAAGTATAATTTCTTCAAATTGTTATACGTATTGTAGTACTGAGCCGATTTATTTTAATTCCATAAGTTAATCACGCCAGTGTTGCACAGAGTCAATTGGACCGAATTGTGTTAGTAAGGCAGTTTTGAGCGATGGATAGTCAGCAGGTAGCAACCCCAACTTTTCTTGCCTGCGATGCCATTTCAGAGCAGTTCCACGAAGCATAGCACCCACAATTAAAGCACATTACGCTTTATCTACGGTTTAATATTATAAATTATTTAATTTAAAAAATAATTCAACACTATATATCCACCCCTCAATTTAATTAAGACCCCCAGAAAACGTGTCTGGCTCGATGGCCTTCAGTTTCAGCGTTAGTGCTGTGCCGTTGCTTGGATTTGCCATGGCGTCGCTTTGGCGTTGTGCGAGTGAATTCAGATGCTCTGCTGCTGCTCTCTGCCTACAATAAAAATGCCTAACCGTTTGCAATGCAATTGAACCCTTGAATCAACGTGCAAAATAAATTTTACACATGCAAAAACTCGTCCTCAATCAGTCTTGCAGTCTAATGCGAGATGCTACTGCTATCAACCGCCAGATAACCATGCACTCCCGAAACCAAATGTAAGCGTGCATTGCTTACGTGCAATATAGTTGCCAGTTGGCCAAACTGTCAGTATATTGCTGAGTTGAACTGAGCAATGTGCGTCTAAATGAGTGTCTAGAATCAAAAAGAAAGCATTTCGATTGCAGTAAGTCAACTATCCAGGTGTCTCCTGGACTCATGTTATATAGGTGGTGCCAACCCATACCAACCAACAGTTGGGATGCTGTTGTGCCATAACTGTTGGTGGTGTTCGCGGCTGTCGCGCGCGCTAGTGCACCACATGTAACGACCACTGCCGTT
>DATGXP010000787.1:0-1775 GCA_035298845.1 Chitinophagales bacterium | reverse complement strand
TTTTCGAGTATGGTTTCCTTATGGCCGTCTTTTGCCAGCAAACAGGCCGCAGATAGGCCCGCAAAACCACTTCCGATAATGACAATATGCTTTCTCTTCATAAATTAATTGAGTAAAGGTTGCTTACCTCACTTTGTATCATCAGGTTTAGAAAAGTATTTTCCTCTCTATTGGTTCAGATGGCGCCTGTGGACTATCAAAATATTTTCTATCTATCCATAACATGCCGTAAGAAACAGCTGCATTTTTATCTACGTTGGCATGATGTGCTTTGTGGGCTCTTTTAATAGCCTTTATGTATGGGCTATCTATACCGGCAAGCCACCGAAACCGTTGGTGAATTATAATATCGTGAACAATGATATAGGCAAGGCCGTACAGTGCTATTCCTGCACCTAAGAAAAACCTCCAGTCCCATCCGGCATTGGCGCCGGTCAAAATCAACAGAAAACCCGGTATGGCAAAAATGAGAAAGTAGTAGTCGTTTTTTTCGAAGAAACCTTTTCCCTTTTGGTGGTGCGATTTATGTAATGACCACAGAAAACCGTGCATCACATATTTGTGCATCACGCGGGCCACCACTTCCATACCAGCAAAACCAACTACAAGAATGAGTATATTTAAGAGCATTGGTATTTAGTTATTAATGTAACAGCAGGTGATAAACAGTAAAAGGCACATGTATGTAACACGTGCCTTTTACCGTTACTTTAAGGCAATTATTTGTTTACTATAATTTCTGCACCTAAGGCCTGGCTTCCGCTACCACCAAGGAAACCCTTAGCATATACGGTATAAATTTTACCAGATTCTAACGTTATAGCCGGCAGAACCAAAGCTACGGTAGAAGTTCCGGCCACGCGCACATCCAGGTTATAAGTACCTGCATCAAGCGGTGTAAATGCTGTATATTCTTTGAAAGCTTTGTTACCAAATACTACCGTTCCGCTGCTTGCTACGGCTACATCTACTGCCGGTGCATTTGGCGACAAGTGTACGAAACGAACATGTGCTTTACCTGCCGCTGGAGCAGTAAGGTCATCGGCAAGTACTACTGCCGAAATTTTAGAAACTGAATCTACTGCAAATACAGAGTAGTTCTTATCTTTTTCCAGGTTTAGGTCTGCTTCTATAACGGTAGTTGCAGTACCGGTTACATTTACCTTAATGTTACGGCTGCCGGAAGCTACCTGAAGGTAACCGGTGTTGTTAGGGAAAGTTAATGCGGCTGAGTTTTGCTTGGCATCATCTACCAGTAAATCTACTCCGGGTGCATCAGGCGATGCATGGGTTACTAATACGTTGGCATTTGAAGCTTCATCTTCTTTTTTGCAAGAAGAAAACAATACAAATGTTGCTACGATTAAGGCAGAGGCGAAAATTGAAATTCTGTTTTTCATGACGTCGAATGTGGTTTTAGTTATTTAATACATCTAAAACAGCACCGATTCAATTTTGTTTAACATTTTAACAAATAAGTTAAACAAAATAATTTTCCCCTATGAAAAACTCAAACTGGTAATTTGAAAAATGTTAAAAAATAAGCACTGCGGGCGATAACTAATGCTTGACCGGAGAATTTAGCTGAGCATATGTCCGCCTCATCACTTCAGCAATTTCTGCCGTACATAAATTGTTGATGCTACCTTCGTGCGTGTGGTTAAATTTCCTTTCGGGTTTGAACTCACCATTATTTACTGCGTTTCCAATCACTTTATAAGCATCACGAAAAGGCATACCTCCCAGTACTAATTTATTTATCTCTTCTACCGTAA
>DATGXP010000786.1:0-2284 GCA_035298845.1 Chitinophagales bacterium | reverse complement strand
GTACTTAATGGTACCGTTTTTACAAATTATGCGGTGCTCGTAAACTACTCCGTGGCCTTTCTCTTTTCCAATTCTTATGGCTTCATCTAACTGCGGAATATCATCGGGGTGTATAAACTTGCGGCATTCGGCATACAATTTATCAGGCGGCATTTCATCCATTTCAAAAATGTGGTAGTGTTCTTTGCTCCAGGTAAGCTCGTTCGTATCCAGGTCAAATTCCCAACTACCTACTTTAGCCAGTTTCTGTGCTTCATTAAGACGTTCTTCATTGAGCTTAATTTCTCCCTCTGCATTTTCGTGCTGGGTTATATACCTGTCGTAGCTCATCAGCAAAAAACCAAATGTAATAATGGCAGAAGTAAGGTAGGAGGTTAAAAACGTAACACTTTGCATAGTGTTGCTCGCAAACATACTTAAGTTAGGATCTGTGTTCCAAAATAAATGATAGCCAGCCCTAAAAGCAGAAAAAGCGCCTGCAAAGGCGAATATGATACCGGTAAACCAGTGCGATGTAGGACGTTTTTCTTTACCTACTAAAAGCACATAGGCAGAAGCAAAAACAATAATGGCGGTGGAAAATGATATAACAACTACACGCGCCGAAGTATTAGGTTGTACATATAAAAAATAGAGAAGGCCCGCCACAGCAAGGCCTATTAAATAATACACCCATTTTGTCCGTTTTATTTTGCCGGTAAAATGGGCTACAATTATAAAGTAGTAAGCCAGCGCTACCAAAAATACCGCCTGAGCAATAATTATGGAAATAAAATCGGGCACTACACCGCGCAGCGAATACAGCAACCACGACAGGGCGCTTAGCAGAGATGCCGTAGCCCACCAAAAAATACCACTAATCTGCTTTAAATACCCCTGCGACACCGCCAGCAGCGCAATTCCAAAAAGGCCTGCGCTAAAAATATTGACTACGATAATGGTCCGTGGGTCGAGGTACATGTTTTACTTACAACTAAGTTAACGAAAAAAACACCACAGATGTAACAAAAAACGGTATGATAAAGTTCATAAGTCACCCATTCCTATCATTTGGCAGCAGCCAGGGCACCCTTTTCCTTCTTCTGTTTTTTGTATTCCATTATACTCATATCAATTACATCGCTGTTGCGCTTGTTTTTGTTTTCTACATAATGAATAACCGATACATAATCTTCTACCACATGTATTTTATCCAACGGGGTAACTACCATTAGCTGCAAATGCAATTGCTTGCAAAGCTCCATCAGGTATTTCGATTTTTCGGGATCCAGCTTACTAAAGGCCTCATCTACCGCAATAAAACGGAACGAGCGCGAGGTGCTACCGCTTTGATTAATACCAAATTGGTGGGCAATAGCACTACCCAATATGGTGTAAGTAAGCTGCGCCGCCTGGCCACCCGAAAGGCTACCGCTGCTTTCGTACACGTTGCTTATCTGGTTGTCTTCTATGTAATGTTCGGTGGCTTTGAATTCCATCCAGTTGCGCACATCGGTTACACGCTTACGCCATGGGTCGTTCTTTTGCAACTCCTCTATAAACGGACGGATAACACCAGTAAAATGCTCCTCCAGGTATACAATATCGTTCTCTGCCAGTTTCTGCGTATTAGGCACCCACTCTTTTAACCGCTTTCTAAAATCGGTAATCTCCGGCATACGGGTCTGGTTGAACTGTAATTGGATATAGGTATCGGGATTAATGTTGAACCGTATACGTGCCAGCGAGCGGTTGATATTATCTATACTATCTTTAATAGTACTCTCCTGTTCGTAAAGTTTGTTCTGGAAACTGCTAAGGTCTTTAATTACGCTATTGTTTAACTCGTTCTTAAACCTCTTCTCAAACTCGGCAATCTTCTCGTCCTTAATATTCTTATACAAGTCCACAAAGTCTTTCAGATACTCGGGGCGTGCTTTCAGGTTGTGCGTTTCGTCCATCCACTCAGGGAACTTCTCCTGTATTTCGCGGCTTGGGCGCAGGTAACTATCCATCGCCTCGTTAATAATGGTAAATACTTTGCCGTGTTTTTTCTGCGTATCCTCCAGTTCTTCTTTCAGCTTTTGCAATGTATTCTTCTCTACTGTGTATACATCGTCGGTAAGTGCCAGCAGTTCATCTATAAACGCTGCATGTTTAGCAAATTCTTTCGGCAAGTCGGCATGTTTGGCAAACTCCTGAATAGTGTTGGCCAGGCGGCGCACATCTTCCACCAACGTATCGCGGCGGCTTTCTACCAGACGCTTATCGCCTATCAGGTTATCAAGCGCTACATCTATCTTCT
>DATGXP010000785.1:0-4089 GCA_035298845.1 Chitinophagales bacterium | reverse complement strand
CTGCCGGCGGCAGCCAGCTACAGGTGGTAAATTATAACGGCACCTTAAGCGGCACCGATGCCGGTAGTGCTGTTTTAATAGATAACACGAGCGTATATGTAGCGGGTTACGGTTCATACAGTTTAGATGCCCAGAAAGATTTTTTGCTGGTTAAATATGCCACGCCTGCCGGAATTGTTGAAAGCGAAAATATGGACTTATTGGTATACCCTAATCCATGCAGCCAGGGTATGCATATTACTGTACCGGGCCTGGGTGCGGCTGAGGTGAAAGTATACAATCAACTAGGCGAATTAATCCTTCAGCAGCCTGTAGTTGATAATTCTGTTATTAATATTGGCCTGCAGCCCGCTGGTATTTATTTTGTACATCGTCTTAGTAATAACCTCCGTGCTGTAACAAAACTTATTGTTCAGTAATAATCCATAAGTAACATCATGTTCAGATTGAATAAATGTTTTTTAGTTCTGCTTACCGTAACCGTGCTGGCATTTGTGAGCTCGTGCCGTAAGCAACCCGGCGATGGTGGCCTTGGCAGCATACATGGTAAAGTGTATGGGTATGATACCAACAACTTTGGCATAGCCACCGATTCGGGCTACCTGGCCGATGCAAGGGTGTTTCTGGCCTATGGCGATAATACCTGGGTAGATGATGATACCCGCACCTCATACACCGGCGAGTATTATTTTCCTTACCTCCATCCCGGCGATTATTCCGTGTGGGTAATTACCGAATGCGATACCTGCGTGTTGAACCAGAGTGCAGATATAGAACGTGTAACTATTGATGACCCACGGGGCACTGTAGAAGTGCGCGATTTAAAGATGAATTACTAAGAATGAGTTTCGATTACCCACTAAGAGAAAGGCGGATAAGGGAGGTGCTAAGCACCTTCGATGCTATTTCTTTAAAAGGGCTTGATGATGTAAAGATGCTTAACCGCATTGATACCAAATATGTTTTTCATATAGATGAGTTTGCCGGCATACTGGATGAAATACGCGAAAATTATTATGCCCTCGAAATTGAGGGCAACAGGATGTTTGCTTACGAGTCGCTGTATTTTGATACGGATGATTACCAGTTATATAAGTTTCATCACAACGGTAAAATAAACCGGTTAAAGGTGCGCTACCGCCGTTATTCCGATTCCGGCCTGGTATTTTTCGAAGTTAAGTATAAAGTAAAGGGAAACCGTACCGATAAAAAGCGGCTGAAACAGGAAGAACTGAAAATGGTGCTGACCGATGAAGAGCTTGAATTGGTTAGCCACCACCAGCTTGACCACACACAGCTGAGCAAAAAAATGTGGATTTTCTTTAACCGCATTACACTGGCAAGCAAGAAAATGAACGAAAGGCTCACATTGGATTTGCATGTGGCTTTTGATAATTTTTCGAATAAGAAGGCATTCCCGGAGTTGATAATAGCCGAAGTAAAAACCGATAAAAGCGCTACCGGTAGCCCTATTATCAAATGCTTTAATAAGCGGAATTTTGAGGAGGTAGGATTTAGTAAATACTCCACAGCTGTAGCTATGATGGAGGATATTAAAGGCAATGCCTTTAAGCCCAATTTTATCAAGATTGAAAAAATAATAAAGAATGGAAACAGTAGAAACGGTAACTGAGATTGCTAACACCGGTATTTTTACAAGCGGCTCGCTTTGGGATTTTATACTGCGCTATGGCTTAAACCTTGTATTAATAATTACACTGGTTAGGTTCATCTATTACCCACGGCACAAAAACAAGGATTTCCTTTTTACGTTCATCCTGTTCAATTCAGTTAATTTTCTGATTTGCTTTTTGCTTAGCAGCCTAAAGCTAAAGATTGGTTTTGCCTTTGGCTTGTTTGCTATATTCTCTATACTACGTTACCGCACGGTTACTGTACCCATTCGCGAAATGGGCTATTTCTTTCTTAGCGTAACCATTGGTATTATAAACGCACTGGCCGATATAAATACCAGCCTGAATGATTTTGTGGCCTTGAACGGCCAGAAAGGTTTTTTTACAGCTATTGTTCAGATGGACCACAGTATTTTCATATTGCTGCTGGCCGATCTTATTATTCTTCTTTTGGTTTTTACGCTAGATAGGCAATTATCGCTGGAGCACGAAAACTGGAAAGATATTGTATACGAGCGCATTGATTTGATAAAGCCGGAAGTACGTACTCAAATGATTGAAGACCTTAAGAACCGTACCGGCCTGCCGGTACACCGCGTAGAGATTATCAAGATTGATTTTCTGCGCGATATTGCCCGCCTGCGGGCTTTCTATTATTCGCTCGAGAATGAAACAAGCAGTTTGGGTACGGGCGATAACGATGATTAAGTTCTCTTTAAAAGCAGAATGAATTTTTACGGTAAAATCTTCTTACTACTTCTTTTTTTGCATGGTGCCTACATAGCATCAGCGCAGGATAATGTGTCTGATCTGGCAAGTGGCAGCGGAAATTACCATGCTAACTTTCAGATATGGACGGGTGTAAAAATCAATAAGGATTTTAAGTATGGGATTAGTTTGAGTGGTTCGTACCTATTGCGTACCGATGTAAGTAACCGTATGGTGGGCGGGCATTATTTTTATGCTTCGCTTAAGTATAAGGCGCTTAAATACATTCACTTCGATTTTAAGTTTAGAGGTGTAAACAGTTTTCAAAATAATTCATACCGGTTCGAGATAGGAGTTAAGCCCCGCTACAAATACAAAAAGTGGACATTTGCTTTGCGCACCGCATATTTTAACGACCGTGAATATTTTGCCTCTACCTACGAGAGAGGACGCTACCCGGTTAATTATTGGCGCAACCGGTTAGAGGTAAGCTGGGAGTTTAAAAAGAACTGGAACGCCTATGTATCGGCAGAGGTGTATACCCTGTTTGATTACCTGGGCGCGCGTGTGCGCCGGGTGGCCCTTATTGGCGGTGTAGATTACACCTTTAAAAAGATGCACAATATTGATGTGTACTACATGGCCCAGCCCGATTTTAATAAAAAGAACCTGCGGGTAGTGCAGGCCCTGGCATTGGTGTATACATGGGATGTTCCCAAAAAATTTAAGAAGAAAAAGAAGTAAAAGGGCTGTTAAGTTTCCCTCCTTCGCCGCCGCCGCGGCGGTATTTAAGGAGGGGTGGCTCGCCGAAGGCGAGACGGGTGGTGGAAACTAAACCATAAAGCTGTTACTCCTGAATTACCGCTACCGGTTCCGATTTCTCTCTGGACGCAAACCAACTGTGCAGCACTACCGATAGCATAATAATAGCTGTGCCAACAAAGAACTCTGTGTTCAGGCTTTCATTCTCATGAAAAATGACAAATGCCAGCGCAATACCATACACCGGTTCCAGGTTTATAGATAAGTTAAGGGTAAAAGCCGATAAGTGTTTAAGTGCATTTAGCGATAGTATAAGCGTAATATGCGTGCAGGCTACCGCCAGCACGGTAAGCAGTACCCAATCGGTATCCGATGGAAATAGCTTTGCCGGCTGAAAGTAACCGATGTACGCCGGTAGTATTAAAGTGAGCACCAGCAGTCCCGATAGTATCTCATAAAATGACACCACTTCGCTCGATACCTTGCCCACTACATCTTTGTTTAAAATATTGAAAAAGGCACCCAGAAAAGCTGCCAGAAGGGCTAGTATAATGCCTACGGTATATGAGTTTTTATCGGTGTAGTAAATAATGCCTATGCCTGCCATAGCCATCAGGCTATAAACAAGTTCCATGCGGTTAAATTTCTTTTTGGTTACCAGCGGTTCAATCAGCGCAGTAAATAGGGTAGTAGACGAAAACACACTCAAGGTCATGCTAACGTTGGAGTACTTAATGGCCCCGTAAAAAAACAGCCAATGCACCATTAGCAATGCGCCTATGCCAAATAGTTTCCAGAACATGGGCCTGGATACACTGAAACTCTTTTTTGTAAAATATATGTAGGCCCCCAGCGATAGGGTTGTAATTATCAACCGGTACCAAACCAGCATTCCCTCGCTCATATCTATACCCCGGCCTAATACAGCTGTTGCTCCCCATAGCAATATAGAGAGGTGCATTTGTATATACGCCTTGGTAATATC
>DATGXP010000784.1:0-11748 GCA_035298845.1 Chitinophagales bacterium | reverse complement strand
TGGCCCACTACATCTCTTTCGTCTTTTAATAATAGCGGGATGGTTTTCTCCTGAATGGTAGAAGGTGTTTCCCAACCTTTTTTCTGCAATGCAGCTAGCGTGTTCTCGCTCAATCCGAGCGCACGAAATTTTTCCATGTTTTCCATGTGTGTTTGTTTTGTCACCAAACACACAGATTTATCCCATGTATTTTGGCAGACGATTTAAAAATTAATGTTCGGCGTATCACCGAATTTTTGGAGAGAGAACTGAAGAGGATTTTTGCCCGGCTGGTCAGCATCTCACACTTAACCCGTGTGATGTGTGCATTTTATTAATGCGGCGCAAATATAGTATAATATATGAGATTACGTACTATGCTTTTACAAAGCGGGGCTTGTGAGGGCTTGTCATAGGCTGTATTTACCAATGAAAACAGCCAAATGGAAAAAAATGTGAACCAGTCTTTTAGTTGTCCGAAAACTTCTTTTCAGCCTTGTCGTCTTTCTTCTTTTGCGAAAAAACCGGCAGGCCCGATTTCTTTAGTGTTTCAAAATCGGCAGCTACCACACGCACGCGGTTAAACCCTATTCGTTTAAATACAGAGCCGGCCGTAACCGCCTCGGTTACTGTATTGCCATATATATAGTAGCTATCGTTTGTTTCAAACTCTATCAGAATCTGCTCCAGGTCGTTCAGCACAATGTTTTCCGAGTCTTCTATACACTCTTGTGCATAGTCATCTTTACTGCGCACGTCTACCAGGTAAAACTCATCGTACTGGTAATCTATAGCAAACTCATCGGTATCAATGGCTATCAGCATATCTGTTTTATAGCCGGCGTTTTGCCATGCTTCAAAGCCACCCTGTAAAAAGCCTTCGGCATTCACCACTACTGCTGCTTTAAGGGTTTTGGTAATGGGGGCTATATCGGCCTCATCGGCAACTATCAATATCTTCTGTCCCGGTTCGGTAAGTTCATCCAGGGCATCTACAAAACCTTCGTTAAATGGTATAGAGAGCGAGTCTTCGATAAAGCCCTCGCAAAAAATTTCAGGCTTACGGGTGTCTACCACCGCATAGCCATCTTCAATAAGCTGCTTAAACGCAGCTGCTTCAAATGCTTGCATAATAATATTTGTGGCAAAGGTAGGCTAAAACCACGCTACGCCAAAGCTTAAAAATACTTTTGAAGTAAATTGGATATTCTTTTAAGCTGCTTGTAGTTTACGGTATAATATATCCGTTTCCCGTCGCGCTCAGTAAGCACAAAATTAGCCTCTCTCAGTATTTTTAAATGTTGAGAGGTTACCGATTGCTCAATTTTGAGGGTTCGGTAAATAGCATTTACGTTCGTTTTGCGCTTACCATGTATATAAGCCAAAAGTTTAAGCCGCAACGGGTGTGCGCAGGCGCGCACAACGGCCGTTGCGGCTTTTAAACGTACGGGATTAATTAATTTATTGGCTGCACTGCTCATACTCACTGTTCGTTAATAAAAAAATAATCTTCGCACCCTGGCTATCGATTACTCCTTTTGGGCCAGGTCTTCTACTATATTAGTTATTTCTCCAATGCGCTTTTTGTTCACACCGTAAAAAATAAACTTTCCTTCGCGCTTGGTGGTTACAATCTCGGCACGGCGCAATATGGCCAGGTGCTGCGATGCTACCGATTGCTCGATTTTAAGAATATCGTAAATTTCCGTTACGGTCATTTTACGTTTGTCTTCTAACATGCTTACAATCTTCTTTCTTAAAGGATGATTGATAGCGCGCAGTGTTAGTACTGCCCTTTTTAGTTTACCAAATTCGAGAACGATATTATCCTTACCGTTGTCTTTTTTGATAACCAAAGCTTCTTTGCTGAGTTTTTGTTTGGTTGCCATAATTGATTTGAGTTTAAAAAATAAAATTACTTATAATTAGGAAATGAAAAACAGTTTTCTGAATAAATAACTATCTATCTGCCAGTCACAATTTAGTTTTACTTGAAAATTCTTTCAAATAAAAAGGTTCAAAATAAGCAGTGTTTTCAAAGGCTGCATTTAAAAACCTCTCGTGAGACAGTTCCACCATATCGCGTGAGTTGCAAGTTACATGGGGGATATAACTAAACTGATGCGAAGTAAATATTTTTTTACATTTTTCCATAGCATTTCCTCCTATATAAATTTCCCCTAATGCTTTTAGCGATTTTTCAAACTCTTCGTTTAACGTAACGCAGTCTAATGTAGTTACATCTTCCAGGTTGGCATTAAGCACAACAGCGTAGGCATCCATACGTCTTGCATCTAAAAGGGGTAAATAACAGGCTGTGGCCTTATTCGCCGCTTTGCGTATACCAGCGCCCAGGCTCTTAAGCGTAGGCACAGCAATCAGGGGCTTGTTTAGGGCATAGCATAATCCTTTGGCTACCGAGGTGCCTATGCGCAAACCGGTGTAAGAGCCCGGGCCAGCGCTTACAGCCACTGCATCCAGCATGTTCATGCTTAATCCACCTGCTGCAAATAGCTCATGAATAAAAACGGTAAGCACCTTTGCATGCGAGTTGCCCGTTGTATCTTGCCGGTAATCTATCAAAACACCGTCTTTGGCCAGGCATACCGAGCATACTTCCGATGATGTTTCAATATTTAAAATTAAGCCCATTCTGTTTTTAAATCAACGCACGTATGTAATCAAAATATAAAAATGATAGGGCGGGGGTAGTCAAAATAGTACCCAACTACAGCCAGGCAATAGTTTAAATATCTACCTGTAGCACAAACATAAAAATGCTTTTGTCAATTTAACAATCAAATTATACCTGGTTAATCAGCCGAAACATGACCAAAAGGTTAACTATTGATTAACCCGGGCGCTAAAAAACAGCTATCCACCTCTTTTAAGCTGTTAATATTGATAATAAACAACAAACAGGGGCAATTAGTTTTGGCGGCACCAAGGCATTGTCAATCTATTTGCCTACATTCGCGCCTCCATTTAAACGCCCTTTAAAAAAACAGGGCTATAAAGGGCTAAATTTTTACAAAAATATGCGTAATCAAAACATTCGTAACATCGCCATTATCGCGCACGTCGATCACGGCAAAACCACGCTGGTAGATAAGATTCTGCACCAGTGCTCGCTTTTCCGCGATAACCAGCAAACCGGCGAGTTGATACTCGACAACAACGATTTGGAAAGAGAGAGAGGTATCACCATTCTTGCCAAAAACGTATCGGTAGAGTACAAAGACATCAAAATCAATATTATAGATACCCCCGGCCACGCCGACTTTGGTGGCGAGGTTGAGCGCGTGCTTAACATGGCCGATGGTGTGCTATTGCTGGTAGATGCGTTTGAAGGCCCTATGCCTCAAACACGCTACGTATTGGGCAAAGCTATAGGTTTGGGCAAAAAACCAATCCTGGTAATTAATAAGGTAGATAAAGAAAACTGCCGCCCCGATGAAGTACACGAAAGCGTGTTCGATTTGATGTTCCACTTAGGTGCCAACGAAAACCAGCTTAACTTCCCTACTGTTTACGGTTCGGCTAAGCGCGGCTGGATGGGCGCCGACTGGAAACACGCCGCCGAAGATGTCACATATCTATTAGATGAAATTATAGGCCACATACCTGCCCCGCAAATAGCCGAAGGTACTGTGCAAATGCAGATTACTTCCCTTGATTACTCATCGTACCTGGGCCGTATTGCCATCGGCAGAATCACCCGTGGCAGCATCACATCTGGCCAGCAGGTTATGTTAATGAAACGCGATGGCACGCAAGTGAAATCGAAAGTGAAGGAATTGTATGTATTCAGCGGCCTTGGCAAACTAAAAGTTGATAAGGTTAACTGCGGCGATATATGCGCTGTAATGGGTGTAGAAGGTTTTGATATTGGTGATACCATCGCCGATATTGAAAACCCTGAGGCTATGGCACCTATACATATAGATGAGCCTACCATGAGTATGATTATTACTACCAACACTTCACCATTCTTTGGTAAAGAAGGTAAGCACGTAACATCTCAAAAAATACGCGAGCGTTTATACAAAGAGCTGGAGAAGAACCTGGCCCTGCGTGTAGAAGATACTGAGTCGCCTGAAAAATTCAACGTATTCGGCCGTGGTATCCTTCACTTGAGCGTACTTATCGAGACTATGCGTCGCGAAGGGTATGAGTTGAGCATTGGTAACCCACGCGTATTGATAAAAGAAATAAACGGGCAGAAACACGAGCCGATAGAAATTTTGACTATCGATGCACCTGAAACTGTAGCCGGTAAGTGTATAGAGCTGGTAACCCAGCGCCGTGGCGACATCCTGGTTATGGAGCCAAGAGGCGATATGATGCACATCGAATTCGAAATGCCATCGCGCGGATTGATTGGTTTAAGAACCCTGATATTGAACACCAGCGCAGGTGAAGCTGTAATGGCACACCGCTTTAAAGAGTATCAGCCTATGAAGGGTGATATACCTGGCCGTCAGAACGGAACCATTCTTGCAAAAGAAGGTGGCCGCGCTACAGAGTACGCTATGGATAAACTGGCCGACCGCGGTAAATTCTTTATTGCCCCGGGTGTAGATATTTACGAAGGACAAATAATAGGTGAGTATAGCAAAGCCGGCGACCTGGTAGTGAACGTGGTGCAAGCCAAACAGCTTACCAACTTCCGTGCTGCCGGTACTGATGATAAGAGCAACCTTCCACCTCCAATCAAAATGAGCCTGGAAGAATCTATGGAATACATCCAGGAAGATGAGTATGTAGAGGTAACACCTGTATCTATCCGTCTGCGCAAAATATGGTTGACAGAAAACGACCGCAAGCGCTACGCCAACAAGGCACTGAGCATGTAATCTGAATTGAAAATGATATATTAAGAAGCCCCGCGAGGGGCTTTTTTTGTTTACTTATACATAGCACATCTTATTATACATGCCAAAAGTCGCTTTTGGTATTTGTAGAAACAAACAACCCGCCCCCTTATACTACCACCCGTGTAAAATACAGGTTTCCGTGTTGGCTTATAAAACAATATCAACAAATGGTCTTATTGAAGTGGCTATGCTAAGTAGAAACTAAATTAACGATACAAATAAACGATATCCTTAATGGCTATTATTGTATTGGTTTATTTGCCAATAGGCTATATCAGTTGTTTGATTAAGGGACGTATGAATTAAAGAGTTTACAACTAAAAATCCCCGCATTTTGTAGTTAAAACCACTACGCGTTTTTCACAACTTATACTATTCCGCAGGGTATGGCTATATCGCTTATTTGCAGCCCAAAGTGCTAATTGTATTCAAAAGAGAAGTATTTAACTAGACATGGATTTATGAAGTTCAGATTTAACTCAAGGTTGTATTTACTCGCAGCATTACTGCTTTCTTTTGCTGTATTACTTGCCACCAGGTATTTTTCTGCGCCTATTATTAAGGTATATGCCGATGTTGCCTTTGGCATTACCGCATTTTCGGTAGTGCTATTGGTATATTTTTTTGTAAGAGAAATTAACAGGGCCACCAGATTGCATTACGAGTTGGTGCTGCGCGAAGAGTATTTACGTGAAACGTTAAACAGCTTAGAGGAAGGGGTAATAGCAACCAACTTACTGGGGATAATTCAGAACATGAACCCATCGGCCGAACAACTAACAGGTTGGAAAAGCGCAGAAGCGGCTGGTCTGCCGCTGCAGCAGGTGTACAATGTGGTGAATGAAGAAACCGGGTTGAAATTTAAAAATATAGTAAGCCGCATTTTAGAAAAGGGAGAAGCTATTGAATTTGAAAACAATACCATTCTGTACCAAAAAGGCGGCGGACAAATAATTATAAGCAACAGCGGCTCTCCGGTAAGAGATGTAGCAGGCAAAATAGTAGGGGCAGTATTGGTGTTTCGAGACCTTACAAGCAAAAAGGTAGCGCAGGCAACTCTTGTAAAAACAAACCATCACCTTCAAAATATATTAAACCAATCTATGGATATTATTTGTACCATAGATTCGGAAGGCAGGTTTGTTACCATGAATGCCGCCAGCGAAAAACTATGGGGCTTCACGCCCGATGAACTTATAGGCAAGCCATTTATTGATTTTGTGTGCCCCGAAGATGTAATCATGACTGCGCAGATGGCTGCTAAAATTGCAGAGGGAGAATCGCAGACCAATTTCGAAAACCGATACATACATAAAGACGGCCACCTTGTGCCAGTTATCTGGTCTTCTCGATGGGATAATGAAACAAACACTTACTATGCCGTAGCACGCGATGGCACAGAAAGAAAGGAAGCAGAAGAAAAGCTGATAGCCAATGAAAAACGTTTCAGGGCACTGATAGAGAACAGTGCCGATATGAAAACACTGGCAGATCCCGATGGCAAAATAACATACGCAAGCCCATCGGTTGCAAAAATACTTGGCTATCCCCTGGAGGAGTTTTTAAAAATACCGGCAACAGAGTTACTACACCCGGATGATATAAAGCAAATTGGTGAAAAAATAGAGGCTATTTTACAAGCCCCGGCCAACTCATTTTATAGCCGGCACCGGCTGCGTCATAAAATGGGGCACTGGATATGGGCTGAAGGAACCATGACCAACATGCTTCATGAGCCTTCTATTAATGGCCTGGTATCTAATTTCAGAGATATATCAGACAAAAAAGAAGCCGAGGAAAAACTGCAAGAAAGTTATAACGATTTAGAGGCTTATTCCCTAACACAATCATCAATACTGGATGCACTACCTGCCAATATAGCTTTGCTAAACCAGGATGGAGTAATAGTAGATGTAAATGAGGCATGGATAAGGTTTGGGCACGAGAATAGTTTGCGTAGCGCCGCGTATAGCATTGGCGACAATTACATTGATATAGCTGATAATGCCAGCGGAGACGCTGCCCCTATTGGCAAACAAATAGCAATGGGTATAAAAAGTGTAATCAACGGTTCGCTTCCTTACTTTGATTTAGAATATTCTTGCCATTCACCTTCTCAGCAGCGATGGTTTGTGGCTGAGGTAGCACCACTGATGAAAAAACACGGGGCAGGTGCGGTTGTAATGCATATTGATGTTACCGAGCGCAAATTGTACGAAGAAAAAATTAAAGCCAGCGAGTTAAACTACAGGTCACTGATAGAACAGGCATCAGATGCTGTAGTTATACTAAATGCTGAACTTGGTTTTGAAGAAATAAATGCGGCTACCGAAATCCTGTTTGGCTACAGCAAACAGGAAATCATGCAATTAAAGGTAACCGACCTTATGCTGAAAGATGAAGCGGTAATTATTGCGACCAATGTAGAGAAATTGAAGGCGGGGCAGGAGGTTAGGTACGAAAGGATGGCCTTGAAAAAAGACGGACATGCTATAGAGATAGAACTGAATGCAAAAATGATGGCCGATGGCAGGACAATGATTTTTGCAAGAGATATAACAGCCCGGAAGAAGTATGAAAAACAGTTGCAGGATAGTCATGAATTTATACTTAAACTAACCGACCAGGTGCCTGTAGCCGTGTATAGATTTGAAATGACTGCTGATGGCAAAATGTCATTCCCATTTATGGGTAAGGGTATCGAGCGGATTTTGCCGGGGCTTAGTGCAGATAAGGTTATAGTAGATCCCGCATTGCCTTTTTCGCAAATACATCCCGATGAACTACAGGGTTTCCTTGATTCTATTGAGTACTCGCGGAAAAACCTTACACCCTGGCAGAAAGAGTACCGCGTAATAACTGCTGCCGGCGAAATAAAATGGCTGCAAGCAGAATCGCGCCCCGAACAAGGGTTAAATGGCACTGTAATATGGCATGGATACATACAGGATATAACCGAACAGATAGAAGCCCGCGAAAAATTGGCTGCTACCAACCTTGAACTGGAAACTCTTTTCAATACCATTGATGAGGTACTGTTTTCGGTAGACCTGGTAAACTACCGCACCCTGCAAATGTCGGCGGCCTGCCAAAAGGTGTTTGGCTATTTGCCCGAAGAGTATTTTGCCAACCCTGATTTGTGGCGGCAAATTGTACACCCGGATGATCTGCACATATTTGATACCGTGGCTCAAACCATGGAAAGTGGTGGGCAATGCGAAATGAATTATCGCATTATACATAAAGATGCCAGTGTACGCTGGATAGAAACCACCATTACACCCACGCTGAATGCCGAAGGTAAGCTGGTGCGCGTAGATGGTGTAAGCCGCGATGTAACCGTGCGCAAACAGGCAGAAGAAGTAGTGCTTAAAATGAACGAATTGCTGGAGGAAAGGGTTAAACAACGCACCGCCGAACTTACCGAAGCTAACGAGGCTTTAGAGGCATTTTCGTATTCTGTTTCGCATGATTTGCGTTCGCCGGTAAGAACCCTGATAGGGTTTACACAAATAATAAAAACAGAATTTGAAGAACAGCTTAATGAAGAATTAAAAAATCTTTTCGGGCATGTATATAGTAGTAGCCGAAGGATGGATGCTATTATTAACGACTTGCTAATGCTTTCCCGCTATAGCAAAGAACCGGTTAAACATACCATTGTTAATACTACCCAGCTGGTAAATGCCGTATGGGATAAAATAACCATAGCTAATCCACACAGGGCTAAGCTTACGGTTGGCGAGCTGCCCAATGTGCGTGGCGACCTGTCTATGTTAGAGCAGGTGCTGGTTAACCTTTTATCAAACGCAATTAAGTATTCATCTAAAAAAGATAACCCGGAGGTTACAGTTGGCTGCGAGCAAACCGATACCAGCACTACTTTTTATATAAAAGACAATGGTGCGGGATTCGAAATGAAATACTACGACCGCATGTTTGGCGCATTTCAGCGCCTGCATGGCTCCAGCGAATTTGAAGGCACCGGCGTAGGGCTAAACATTGTTAAGCGGATAATAGATAAGCACAACGGCCGCATATGGGCCGAAGCAAAAGTAGATGAGGGCGCAACTTTCTACTTTACCTTAGAAACAATATAACCTGCACTTTGGTGGCCGGCTATTTCAGGCAACCCCAACATAGGTTATAGCTGCATCTGTCCTCAACTACATGAACATACCGGCAACAAAAACATTGATATGTAGCTCAGTTTTATATTTTTGCTACATCAGTTCCACTTGGCTCCGTAGTACAATGGATAGTATTAGGGTTTCCGAAGCCCTCGATTCAGGTTCGATTCCTGACGGAGCTACTTGAGCGGAATTTTGCAGAAGTTGTAGAATTCCCCTTTTTATTTTCTGCTGAAATCAGCGCCAGATGCACTTTGATGAATTCAATATAGTCCATCTGTAAACCAAACACCCGAATCTCAAACAGGCACAGGTATCGTCTTCAAAGGCAATACTCTATCATTTCAACCTGGCACTTATTACGTCACAGCGAGTTGCTCATGGTATCAGCATACCTTACGGAGGAAAAGTAGAACGGGTGATTTTTGAACGAGCAAGATATGTGACTACTGACCAACAGCGTCCATTTCAAGAAAAAGCAAAAGGAGATTGGTAATTTGCTTCCTAAAGCACTAGAGAAATATTTCCAGGTGTACAAATAGGTTGCACTTATAGGGAAGACTTTTGCATCGTTAATTCACTTAATAATAAAGCACCAATGTCCGATACCAAACAAATGATATTAGCAAAGGCTGCTATGGTATGCAATGGCAGACACAACCAAATACCTCTTGCATTACAGCCCAAAATAAATTATCCTTAGGCGGAATAAAGAAACCCAACGCGGCTGTTAAGGCAGATTAAAATAGTCTGGAATCGAACAGACCTCCAAAGATACCACTATGGCCTATTTTAAAAACATGTTTATTTTTGAATTAACACTACAAAAGAAACATGATGAGAAAACTTTATCCCACTCTCGTGCTGCTGCTAACCTTTTTTATCACCACAAACGCCCAGTTTACCAAACTTCTAGACCTGTATGATGCCGGCAATGGCACCGACCCGCTTGGCGGACTTGTTTCAGATGGGACTTACTTTTATGGTACTACACAGTATGGAGGCCTGTATGATAAAGGAACAATTTATAAAGTAAGGCCCGATGGAACAGGGTATGTTCGCCTCTTAAATTTTGATGGGACTACCACCCCACGGGCCCCTTTAAACACCTTATATTACGATGGGACTTTTCTCTACGGAGTAACACTTCTTGGCGGTGCAAATAATAAAGGCGTTGTTTACAAAATTAAAACTGATGGAACAGCTTTTTCAATTTTATTAGATTTTAATACCTCCACATTTGGAGAAATCCCCCGCTGCTCTCTTATTTCCGATGGCATCTGGCTGTATGGTACAACCTTTTTAGGCGGCTCAAATACATATGGTGGTTTTTTTAAAGTAAAATTAGACGGAACGGCTTCTGCGGCTTACCCGATTTTTAATACTACCGGCGGCTATTCTCCTGCTACGGGACTTGTTTCTGACGGCACTGCTTTATATGGCATAACCAGCTTAGGAGGTACTAATGGTGTAGGAACAATTTATAAAGTATTGGGTGATGGTACGGGGTTTACTAAGCTATTTGACATGAACTCATCGGTTACGGGGTGGAATAACGGAGTTATCTTTGGCTCTATGGTGTATGACGGCACTTTTCTATATGGCGTATGCCGAGTAGGGGGAGCTAATAATTTGGGCACAATATTTAAAATACAAACAAACGGAACCGGCTTTGTAAAGCTTCATGATTTTACATTGGCAACCGGAACAACGCCGCAAAGTTCCTTAAAATTAGTTGGTAATACATTATATGGAATGACCTCGGCAGGGGGAGCAAATGATAAAGGCGTTGTTTTTAAAATAAATACTGATGGAAGCGCTTATACAGTTATGCACGATTTTGCCGGCAGCCCGGATGGAGCTACTCCAATTAACGACTTTTATTATGACGGAACCTGGTTATACGCCCCGGTTAGTTTTGGCGGTTACAGCAATAACGGAACATTGATAAAAATAAAGCCCGATGGAACAGGCTATGGCTTAGTGTTTGATTTTTCAGGAATATCCGGTGTAAATCCCTCTACTCATGGAACCTTCGCTTATGATGGCACCTCGCTTTATGCTTTAACAACCAATGGCGGTAGCGGGACGTGTACCGGTGGCTGCGGTACCGCCTTTAAAATAAAGCCCGATGGCACTTACGGAAGTTTGTATACCTTTATTACCAGTGCAGCTTCAGGCCGAAATCCCAAAGGGTCTTTATTGTACGACGGCACTTACTTATATGGAACCACCGAAAGTTCAAATACAAGCTGGGGAAGCATTTTTAAAATGTTGCCAGATGGGTCTGACTTTACTAAAATATATGATTTTGGAGCAGGCACCGGGCTTATAGGATATTCACCCACCGGCTCGCTGGTTTCTGATGGCACTTATTTGTATGGAACCACGAAATCAGGGGGCACAAATTCCAAAGGAACGCTTTTCAAGATTATGCCCGATGGCACTAATTTCTCTAAAATATTTGATTTTTCAGGCGCTGCGGATGGTGCAAGCCCGCAAGGTTCGTTACTTTATGACGGCGCTTATTTATACGGAACTACCGCGCAGGGTGGAACAACCAACAACGGAACCGTATTTAAAATACTACCAAACGGCACAGGATATACACGGCTGGTTGACTTTGACGGAACAATAGGAACGCAACCTGTATCTTCATTAATCACTGATGGCACCTGGCTTTACGGAACCATTCCCAATGGTGCGGTATATAAAGTAAAACCCGATGGAACAGGTTTTACAGTATTACACCAGTTTACAGG
>DATGXP010000783.1:0-3477 GCA_035298845.1 Chitinophagales bacterium | reverse complement strand
TTACTTACCGAAATAACGGACACTTTGGAGCTTAGGGTACAGAATGAAAACGGACAACTTGTCAAGCAGTTTAATGCAACTAAAGCTGTAGTAAATGGTGACCTTTTTCACCTTACCAATGCGTTTTACAACATGTTTGATAATGCCATTAAGTACAAAAAAGATGACCACCTTAAGATTACCGTAAGCACCCGCAATAACCTGCGGGGGGTTATTATCAGCATAGAGGACGAGGGCATTGGTATCTCCCGCGAAAACCAGAAAAAAGTCTTCGAAAAGTTCTACCGTGTACCTACCGGAAACATACACAATGTAAAAGGATTTGGCCTGGGGCTTAGCTACGTAAAGGTAATTGTAACTGCCCATGGTGGGGATATAAGGGTGGATAGCGAACCCGGAAAAGGCAGCCGTTTTGAGATTTTTATCCCTTTTTAGATTTGTTAATAAATGGTAAGCCTTTTGCAGTGGGGTTAAACGGGTATAGTTTTGAATTGTTAAAATGTAGAACTAAAAAAGCAAACCATGTCAAACAAAAAGAAAATACTATTAGTAGAAGACGATACCAACTTAGGTAACCTTTTACAAGACTCTCTTGAAATAAAGAATTACGAGGTTGTTTTAAAACGCAACGGCGAAGACGCTTTTAACGAGTTTAAAATCAATAAATTCGATATGGCCTTATTGGATGTGATGATGCCTAAGAAAGACGGCTTTACGCTGGCTAAAGACATCCGCCGCATGAACGCCAATATCCCTATCATCTTCCTTACTGCCAAGGCATTGAAAGAAGATACGATTGAAGGCCTTAAGCTGGGCGCCGATGACTACATCACTAAGCCGTTCAGCATGGAGGAGCTTATCCTGCGTATGGAGAATATCTTCAAGCGACTGCCTAAAACAGAAGCCAGCACGCAGAACCAGTTTAAAATCGGCCTGTTCGATTTTGACAATACCCTGCGTGTACTTAAAATAGGCGACAAGGAATTGAAGCTGACTACCAAAGAATCGGAGCTATTGAAAATGCTGGCCGTATACGTAGACCGCATACTTGAGCGCGAAGTAGCCCTGAACGCCGTTTGGGGAACCGACTCTTACTTTGCCGGCCGTAGTATGGACGTTTACATTGCCAAGCTACGCAAGTACTTAAAAGACGACCCGAATGTTGAGATACTAAACATACACGGTACCGGCTTTAAAATGATAGTGAAGAAGTAGGTTTAAAGGCATTACACAATCTATAATGCATAAATACAAAGCCCTGCAGCAATGCGGGGCTTTTGCTTTGGCAGAAATTCATATTTTCATGGCAACAACACTATTATGAGTGCGAAAGAATACAAGCCGAGTGATTACCCCCTGCCCTATGTAACCGAAGATTTACATCAGTGGCCTATTTATAAACTGAGCGAGCATAAAGAGGACTTTGTTAATGAGGTAAAGTTACGGGTTAAAGAAAAACTTAAAGACCGTTTCCCTACCGAAAAAGCTATGCGCGAAGAGCTCGCAAAAGTACTATACCAGGAGCGCATACGCCTTACCGAAAAGCCCTGGAAAGCCGACCCGAAAGATGAGCGCCAGTTTTGGAACAGTATTAAAAGCAAGCTAATAAAAATTGAGCAGCTGGAAGATAACAGCAGCACCATGAATGAGGAGCAGCTGCTGGATGAAATTATTGACCGGTACGCTAATGAGATAGTGGGCCAGTTCGACCCCGGGGCCTTTGGCTTTGCAAGGGCAATTCTGCCCCAGTTTTTTGGGCGCATACTGGCCGCCGCACCCGGCAAATGGTTTAAAACCATAGCCGGCAACGTGCGCACCATACACGAGAAAATCCCAATAACGGGTGATATTGAAAAGATACGCCGCCTCTCGGCAAAAGGCACCGTAGTGGTAGTACCTACCCACTTTAGCAATATGGATTCTATTATGGTAGGCTGGATATTGAATGAGATGGGCCTGCCGGCCTTTACGTATGGTGCCGGGCTAAACCTCTTCAACATCGGGCTACTCTCCTACTTTATGAGCCGCCTGGGCGCCTACAAAGTTGACCGCCGTAAAAAGAACACCGTATATCTTGAAACACTAAAAACATATTCCACAGTTGCTATACAACGCGGGGCACACAGTATTTTCTTCCCCGGCGGCACGCGCTCGCGCTCAGGCCATTTAGAGAAAAAACTAAAACTTGGTTTGCTGGGCACTGCTGTAGAATCGCAAAAACTGCATTACCGCAATTTTCCCGAAGAGATGGCTCCCAAAATTTATGTAGTGCCATGCATCATCAACTACCACTTTGTGCTTGAAGCGCAGGGGCTTATAAATGATTACCTGAAAGAAACAGGTAAAGAACGTTTCTACAAAGAGAATGATGAATATTCTACCTCATTCAAGCTTATTCGTTTCATGCTCAAATTCTTTTCTGCGTCGTCATCGTTATCTGTATCGTTTGGCGAAGTGATGGATGTATTGGGCAACAAAGTAGATGACGAGGGCGACAGCTACAACCACCTGGGGCAAAAGATAAATGTGAAGAATTACTTTTTAACCAATGGTGAATTAAAAGACGATGAACAACGCGATGCCGAATACACCAAAATTTTAGGTGAACGGATTATAGATAATTACTCGCGCTATAATGTTGTGCTTACCAGCCACCTGGTATGCTTTACCATGTTCGAGCTGATAAAGAAAAAATACAAGGGGTACGACCTGTTTACTTTACTGCGTACACCCGCGGAGGATGTGGCTATACCTTACCAGGAACTGGTTGATGCGGTTTCGCGGGTTAAGGATAAAGTAAAGGAACTTAACGAGCAGGGCGAAGTGCTTATATCACCCGAATTACGCTGGAACATTGATAAGATTATAGAGCACGGCATGAAAAACATTAACCTGTATCATACAGCCTCTCCACTAACCAAAAACGGCGATAAAATGGGCAGCGAAGATTTGAAGTTGCTATACTATTATCATAACAGGTTAGACGGATACGGTCTGGAAAAAGAGATTTAGTTTTCGATCCCAAATCCGCAATCAAAAATCCAAAATAACAAAGCATGAGCAAAGTGAACCCAGTTGGAGTTATAGGCGCCGGTAGTTTTGGTGCAGCAGTAGCAAATCTGTTAGCCGAAAACCAACCGGTGTTGCTGTACGAGCGTAATAAAGATACTACCGAAAATATGCGCCGTGAGCGCAAAGTGCGCGGGTTCGATTTACACCCAAATATTCAAATGGCCGATTCTCTGGAGCAGGTTGCCACAGAGTGCTTTCTGATTTTTCCCGCCGTGCCATCGCAATTCTTTAAGAGCATGATTATCGATTTTTCGCCCTACCTGCGACCCGACCATATCATGATTCACACTACCAAAGGATTGCACTGCGAATTTGATATAGATAAGGCGGATGCTAAAACAATCAGGCTTAAAGATATTAAAACTATGAGCGAACTGATATTGCAGGAAACCGGTATTGTACGCG
>DATGXP010000782.1:0-4772 GCA_035298845.1 Chitinophagales bacterium | reverse complement strand
TCGCTGCTGGCTTTTCTGGCCTACTTTGCCGCCGAATTTTCCACCGATGAAAACAAAGAAAAGAGTTGGCGTAAAATAGCCCGTAGCGCCTTTTTTGCTCATGGTTTCTCAGTAATAGGCATTTTTGTTTTGTTGTTTGTTATGATACTTAACCACTGGTTCGAGTATCACTATGCATGGCGTCATTCTTCCACCGAGCTGCCCATGAAATACATTATTAGTAGTTTTTGGGAAGGACAGGAGGGTAGCTTTTTGCTATGGCAGTTTTGGCTGGTTATACTTGGTTTTGTAGGTATTAAAACCATGAAGGGGTACGAGAACCCGGTAATGGGTATAGTAGCCCTGGTGCAGTTCTTCCTGGGCTCTATGGTGTTGGGTATCTATATATTCGGCTTTAAGTTTGGCAGCAGCCCGTTTGTATTGTTGCGCAATGAAATGGCCAACGCGCCTATTTTCCAAAAGCCTGATTACTTATCGTTCATTAAAGATGGCAACGGGTTAAATCCTCTGTTGCAAAACTATTGGATGACCATACCCCCTCCGGTGTTGTTCTGTGGGTTTGCATCCGTTACTATCCCGTTTGCCTATGCTGTGGCCAGTTTGCTGCGTCGCGATTGGGATGGCTGGGTAAAACCTGTGCTGCCCTGGGTGCTGTTTTCTACAGCAGTTTTAGGCACCGGTATTTTAATGGGCGGAGCCTGGGCTTACGAGTCGCTTAGCTTTGGAGGCTTCTGGGCGTGGGACCCGGTAGAGAATATGAGCTTTGTGCCATGGATAATGATAGTGGCGGGCCTGCACATGGTATTGGTGTACCGGTACACCAAGCACTCGCTTATCAGTGCCTACGTGTTTTTCCTGCTCGGGTTTATTACAGTGTTATATTCTACCTACCTTACCCGTAGCGGCCGTCTGGGCGATACCTCCGTTCACTCCTTTACCGATGATGGGCTGGAGCCGCAATTACTTACCT
Source organism: Chitinophagales bacterium (assembly GCA_035298845.1). Lineage (GTDB taxonomy): Bacteria > Bacteroidota > Bacteroidia > Chitinophagales > LD1 > Bog-950. The sequence continues at coordinate 3,802 of DATGXP010000782.1, read as the reverse complement.
ACTTTGCTTTCTTTATTGTAAGTGGTTTCACATTGTTGTTTATCCGCATTTTTAAAAAGCAGATACCATCGCAGCAAAAAGAAGAAGAAATAGGCAGCCGCGAATTCTGGATGTTTATAGGCACGCTGGTATTATTACTATCGGCTGTGCAAATGACGTTTACTACTTCTATCCCCGTTTGGAACCTTCTGTTCCACGACCGCTGGAAACTGATAGAAAATAAAATTGCCCCGCCCGAAAATGTAATAGCGCATTACAACGCTATCCAAATTTGGTTGGGTATACTGGTAGGTATGCTTACCGGTTTGGTGCAATTTTTCTCTTACAAGTTAGGTAAGTTTCCTGCAACTGTTAAGTGGGGGATGTATTCTTTTGCGGCAGCGGTGCTGGCAGCGATAGCTATTTCGCTGGCAATGCACATCAACTTTACGCAACAGCATGTTATAGACCTTACCAGTTTATCCGATAGCCTGTTTCTTAAATTCCCGTTTGTGTCTACTTACTTTCTTTTTTTAGTGGCATCTCTTTTTGCTGTGTTTGGCAACCTGGCCTACCTGGTTATTGTTCAAAAAGGTAACTGGCGGTTGTTGGGAGGTAGTGTTACCCATTTTGGGTTTGGTGTGTTTTTGGTGGGAGTGCTTTTGTCGCAGGGCGAAAAAGAGGTGATATCGCTCAACAAATCGGGCGTTAACTTTGGTAAAGACTTTAAAGATAGCGAGAAGATGGAGAACATCCTTTTACTAAAGGATTCTACCCTTGTTATGCACGATTACGAAGTTACCTATGTAGGTACGTTGGAAGAAAAGCCTAATAATTTTTACAAGGTAAAATACCTGCGCAAAGACTCGGCAAGCGGTAAAGTAATAGAGGAGTTTACCTTAATGCCAAACGCGCAGTTAAACCCCAAAATGGGCCTTGTAGCTAACCCCGATACCAAACACTATTTAACCCGCGATGTGTTTACACACGTATCATCGGTGCCCGATAATACCAACCTGAAGGATACAACCATAACTGTAGAGGCCGCCGTGGGCGATTCGTTCTTTACACGCACGGCATTAATAAAGGTAGAAGCTTTAAACCCTAAACCTACTTTGCCAGCGGATTTTGATCCAACCGGTAAATTGGTAGTAGGGGTTAACCTATCGGCTAAAGATGAGAACAGTAAGACCTATACTACGCAACCGGTGTTTATTATAGATATGTCCAATGGCAATGCTATATCATCGCTTGCCGGCGAGGTAAAGGAACTGGGAATGGAGGTAGAGGTTTACAAAATAGACCCACAAACGAAGAAGCTTACCTTATCTATACACGAGACCGAAAAGCCGCTTGATTTCATCATTATGAAGGCTATTGTGTTCCCTTACATTAACCTGGTGTGGCTGGGAGGTATTCTTACCTTTTTAGGCGCATTACTTAGCATGTGGCGCAGGGCAACCGATAATAATAGACAATAGCAGGCTGGCCTATTTAAATTTTAACTGGCGGGTAGTACCTGCGTCGGTAAATGTTACCTCCATAGGGTATAGTGCCGAGGTTATTTTAGTTGGGAACCACGGCCGTTTGGGGGGCACTACAATTAGTAGTCCGTTGGCATTTCCAATTACCGAAAAATTGGGCAAAGGGCTTTGTTTGTCATAATATTTTACACCGTAGTTGTATATCAACTGCCCGCAAAAATGCGGAACAGATGTAGTTACAATTCCTATTTCGCTTACACACAAAATCTGGTCAGCATTAAACGGCATGGTGCTGTTGTTGTTTAAATCCCTGCGGGCTATAAACTCAAGTATGTTGCCGTTGCTATCTAAAAAATAAAGCGACTGGGCATTCCAGTTAGGGAAATCTACCACTTCCATATCTTCATAACAGATAGTTTGTAAATTCTGCTGATGGCACCACTCCAGTGCCTCTTTAATCTTATTGGCCGGAATATTAAAGGCAAAATGGTAAACAGGTTTTTCTGCATCTATATGTTTAAATATAAGTTGGGTAGCTCCTGCGTCAATGCTAAGTTCGTTTCCTGTAGCATTTACGTTTAGTGCCATCTTCTCTTTATAAAACTTCCGGGTGCCCGGCAGGTCATTGGTGTATAGTATTAGCTTTTCAATATTCATATTCTAAAGTTAAGCAAATATTTAATTGACAATCGGTTGGCAATCCGGCGATTTTTTCGCAAAAAATATATCGCCAATCTCCCTTTTTTCAGAGGTAATTACGATGTTTTTTCAGTAACATCGCATTCTCCAAAAAAATATATGTCTGCCATGAAAAAAAACCTCCTTTTAGCCGTTATGTTTTTACTGGTAGTAGCCGGCGCCATTGCCCGGCCAGGCGCTCCAGCACCCGATCATTATATGGTGAGCTACCAGCTAAAGTACACCTACTCGCAGGATTCGCTTAATAAGTTCTGGAAGAAAAGCCATATTCCACAGTTGGTGGTACCGGTGCGGAATGCAGTAGATATGTATGAGATAACCTATAAAGGCATGTGGCTGGATAGCACCTTTATTACTGCTAAAGGGGTAATGTATATACCGAAGGTTGATAAGCCTTCGGCAGAAATGGTGTATTGCCACGGCACCCGCATATCGGTAGGCCAGGGTTACGGTATAGATGACCTGGAGCAGGTAGTGTGCATGATGCATGCCGTAGATGGCTATGTAGCCTTGTTCCCTTTTTATTACGGTCTTGGTGGTGGCGAAAAAGAGCATGTATACCAGGATAGCTGGACAGAAGCTATGGCAACTGCTTATATGATTAAGGCCTGCCGCGAGGTGTATCCTAAAATAGGTAAGGCTACTTCCGGTCAGTTGTTTTTAACCGGTTACTCGCAGGGCGGCCATGCCTCTATGGCTACCCACAAAATGCTGGAGTCGGGTGCCTTTCCCGAAATAACTTTAACTGCATCTTCGCCTATGTCGGGCGCTTATGATATGACAGGTGAGCAGGCTAAAACCATGTTTAAAAAATACGACCAGCCACACTATCTTCCTTACCTGATACTTTCATATCAATACGCCTATAACCTATGGCAAGGAGATGTATACAGCGTGTTTAAAGCACCTTACGATACTATGATGAAGAACGTATTTGCGCAACCACGTTCTAAAGATTTTGGATATGTAAACTCTATACTACCCAAAGTGCCCGGCGAAATGATTGTAGACAGCATTGTGGACCGTTTTCGCTATGATACCACTTTCGCTTTCAGCTGCAAGCTAAAAGAAAATTGCCTGGTTAACTGGGTTCCCAAGGCTCCTATGCAACTTTGTGCATGCTATGGTGATAACGAGGTAATGTATCAGAATACAGAGGTGGCTTATGCTGCCATGAAATCAAAAACTGATGTAGTACACAAGCGCGTATTCGGTAAGCACCTGTCGCATAACCCTTGCGCTCCGTTTGCCATTTTATACTCTAAGTTCTTTTTTGATAACTTCCGCAAGGGCAAAAAGAAACCTGAAAAAATTCAGGCTGGCAAAAAACTGATACTCGCTTTAGGTATTGATATAGCTAACCGCCAGGCTAAGCGCCATTTGAAGAAAACCGGCAGGGTAGAAGGCGATGCGCTTGCCAGCAGAAAAGGCAAGAAGTAATACCCCGAATTAATTACCTGTAAGAAAATTTCAATTTTGGTTGATAAAACCTGCAATTTTTTGGCAGGCAAATCGTCATGTCACTTTCTAATACTTTATTTTTGCGTTTCTAAATTTTAAACAGTGAATATATGAGCCACCTTTTGCGCGCTACTACCCTTGCTTTCCTGTCTTTTTTCGCTTTTACCGCCAGTGCCAAG
>DATGXP010000781.1:0-8375 GCA_035298845.1 Chitinophagales bacterium | reverse complement strand
AAAAAACGTTCTTTGTTTTGCTCAAGATAGGGAAGGAGATTATCCATATAGTTTGTTTGATTTTTTAGGTTGATTTATCGGCAGCGAAAATAGAAAAGGTTGGCAGTTTTGCGCCTGATTTCATTCATGCCTTTTTATCTGCATTCCGCCTTTATTCGTGACATTCGTGGCCATGTATTTCAGCTTTGCTATTTTAGCCCGCAACAATGAAACTTCACCGTAACCTCTGCGTCGCTGTTATAGCCGGCACTAAAGATATACTCCTCGATAAAAAGCAGGCCGACACTACAGTGAGCAACCTGCTGCAAAGCAATAAAAGCTGGGGAGCGCGCGACCGCAATTTTATAGCCGACAATATTTACGGCCTGGTGCGCTATAAGCGCCTGTATGAGTTTTGCATGGGCGACGAAATGTTTGGCGAAGTATCGCTCTGGAAAATGTTTGGCATAAAACTGATACTAGACGGTATCGAGTTACCTGCCTGGGACGAGTTTGCCCTGCTAAACAAAGACGAAGTTTTAAGCAGGAGCGAAGAAGCAAAAAGCATTCGCAAAATACGCGAGTCTATACCCGATTGGATAGATGAACTTGGGCAAAAAGAACTGGGTGCGGAATGGGATGCTGAGATAGCTGCACTTAATACCAAAGCCAAACTATCTATACGCGTCAATACACTCAAGACTAACCGTGGCCTGGTTAAAAATATATTTAAAGAAGAAGCCCTCGATTTTTCGGAAGTAGAGGGCGCCCCCGATGCTTTGATAATTAATGCGCGTAAAAATTTCAGGACACATAAGGCGTATCAAAACGGTCTTTTTGAAATTCAGGATGTTTCCTCGCAACTTATAGGGCCATTTTTAGAACCGGCTCCGGGCATGAACATAATAGACGGATGCGCCGGTGCGGGTGGCAAATCGCTGCATATATCCGCGCTGATGCAAAACACCGGCGAGATACTTTCTGTTGATATTCATCAGAATAAACTCGATGAGTTGCAGCGCCGCGCCGTAAAAGCAGGCTGCAAAAACATAAAGACTTTTCACGCCGATAAGCTAAACGGGCATAAGCAAGGCCTGCTGCAATCGTTTGCCGACCGTATTTTACTCGATGTACCATGCTCTGGCACAGGTGTGCTGCGCCGCAAGCCCGATGCCAAGTGGAGCCTTACACCCTTATTCATTGCAGAGCTGAAATTAGCACAGCGACAGATTTTAGAAGAATATGCACCCATGCTAAAAACCGGTGGCCTGTTGGTGTATTCTACCTGTAGCATCATGCCATCCGAAAACGAATTACAGGTAAAGGCCTTTTTAGAAAAACACAGCAACTTCGAACTAGTAGAAGATAAACGCATATCACCGGCCGCTACCGGTTTTGATGGTTTTTATATGGCGAAAATGAGGAAGATATAGTATGAACTAATAGCCTATATCTATGACAAAGTTAATTTGCGTGTTTGCCACCATCGTTGTTTTAGCAGCTACAGCCTGCAATAAAGTAAACAGAAAGAGTAATGTAACCGAACCTGTCGATTGTCCCGCATCCCAAAGGTTCAGTAGCTTCAACTTGTTTGAACTAAAGGCTGTAAGCTATGATGATTCAACCAGGTCGAAAGATTTATGTATTGAACAGGACGATAGCAGCGTTTTATTTAATGGTAAGCGGCGAATTATTAAACAAGGCAACCATTATTTTGAACAGATAAACAGAGAGGATGAATTCCAAACTGAAAAAGTAAGCTTGTTTATCACTAAGTTGTATTTGCTATACTTCATAGAAACAACAGATTTTGTTGATACAAGTTTTTACGGATTAACGGCTGTCAAGGTATACAAGGATAAAGTAGTTCAATTGTCATTTCATGCTGGAGAGAGATTGCATATAAGCCCACTTATAGATCTTGATACCGTTTCAACTTTAAGGCTTTATAAAAAAGTAATTGAAAATATAGCAATTAGGGATGGCGAATTGATCAAGAATTTGGATGTGGAGTATTTTGACGAAATCGGCAGACACAAATTTCAGGAAGTTGTTCCATTATATGGGTATACTGCTAAGGTCGTCGAGGATATAGTGTTTTGGCGGTACTACTATGATTTAAGTGAATTTTGAAAAGCATATCACCAGCCGCTACCGGTTACGATGGTTTTTATATGGCAAAAATGAGGAAGGTGTAATTGTATTCTGCTTTCACGGGCTTCCAGCACGTTTTAAATAAAGATTATTCCGCTTATCAATTGCCGTTGGTTTCTAACCAACGGTTGGGGCTTTTATAATTCACTATGCATATTTTACTTCTTCGGCTCCAACTCAATCGGGTGCTTCAATATTTTAACCGAGTAGGAGTTGGGTATAATTTTTTGCCCGTGCGTAAGTGCATACACCTTGGTAAACTCTGCTCCAAAGTAAAGTATAATGGCTGAGTAATACACCCATACCAGTATTAAAATAACGGAACCTGCGGCACCATACACCGATGCAATAGCCGAGCTGCCCAGGTAAGCGCCAATGGCAAATTTGCCAATCATAAACAAGGTGGCTGTAAAAGAAGCCCCTACAAGGCAGTCGCGCATTACAACTTTACCATCGGGCAGTGTTTTGAATATAAGCGTGAACAACAGCGTGATGATGGCAAATACAATAAGTAGGTTAAGCGTGTAGAAAATATAGTAGGCATCTTTAGGGAAAACAGCCGTTAACCGGTCATTCAGCAGGTCGGTAATCGAGTTTACAATCAGGCCCACCAGCAGCAGAAAACCCATCGAGCCAATCATTGAGAACGACATTAGCCGGTTTTGTATAAACTTTACCAGACCGCGCTTGGGTTTGGCCACTATACCCCATATATAATTGAGCGAATCCTGAATTTCGGAAAACACACCCGATGCACCTATCAGCAATACAACTACACCAAAGGTAGTTATAAAAGTGTTGCTGTTAGACAGGGTTACATTTTTTATGGTCTCCTGTATCTGTAGCGCAGCGGTGCTGCCTACCAACCCTTTTATTTGCCAGAAGATGCGGCCCTCCACCGCTTCTTTACCCCAAAAAAAACCGCTAAAACTGATAATAATGATGATGAGCGGAGGCAGCGAAAAGATTGTATAGTAAGATAAGGCAGCGCTAAGCTGTAGCGCGTTATCGGCTATAAAACCATGCAGGGTGTGTTTAATTAGGTAAACTACCTTGTGGGCCCATTCCTTTAATTTCATTAGCACTTAATTATCCGGTTTGTGATTGTATTTGTCTCTCGAACTTCCCCCTCCACGCATTAGTATAATCACCAGTATAGTTACCAGTATCAACCCACCCATAATCCATAAAGTATCTGTTGTAAACATCGTTCTCTGGTAAAATGTAGCCCATGTTCAGGGCTTACAGCACACAAGTTAACTATTCAATAGTGCCCATAGGTTAATAAAACACAATGGCGTTACCTACTGGTGTTTTTAACCGGAATTATCGGCTGCGGATAAACATTATTGTAAAACTTATACTTTAGTTGCTCCATGCAGAAATACTTCATAGCGCTACTTTTGTTGTTATCCGGCAGGCTTCTCGCTCTGTCCGACACATCGTTGTATCTCATTCCTCAGCCCAAACAGGTAGTAATCAACACAGGCACATATAACTGTACCAGTCCCTATGCTGTACAATCTGTCAATACCCGTGCCTTCAATGCGCAGCTGATACAGGATGCGATTGCTGCCCGGTTCAACATCGCACAAGCGTCTGCAGCTCTAGCCAAAAATAACATGCAGCTGATACGTGCCGATGGTGCTGCGCTTGAGCAGGTGCTGGCATTCGAAAAGCTATTACCCCCGTTCGACTTAGGAGCAGAGGGCTATATACTATCGGTGGCCGAGAATAGAATAAGGGTTATTGCTAGAACCGATACCGGTGTATTTTATGGGGCGCAGACGCTGATACAGCTAATGGATGCTAACAGTAAAGATGGTACAATACCCTGCCTGGTAATTTACGATAAGCCAGATATGCAGATGCGCGGCTGGCAGGATGATATCAGCCGCGGGCCTATACCTACACTGGCTTTTTTAAAAGAGGAGATACTCCGAATGTCATCTTTCAAACTCAATACCTTTACCCTGTACACCGAGCATGTATTCAAACTAAAGAAGCACCCCACCATAGCACCGGCAGATGGTATTACTGCAGAGCAGATAAAGGAGCTTACTGCTTTTGCTAAAGACTATTGCGTGGATGTAATAGGCAACTTTCAGTCCTTCGGCCATTTTAACGGCACACTAAAAGTACCGGGCTATGAGCAACTCGGCGATGATGAGCATACGCTATCGCCGGCTAAAGAAGAGTCGTATAAGTTTCTCGCCGATGTATATAGCGAGGTAGTGCCTGCTTACAGCAGTCAGTACTTTCATATCAACTGCGATGAGGTAGCGTTGGGCAAAGGGGCTGCTAAAAAGATGGTGGACTCACTGGGGATAGACGAGGTGTATGCGCTGCATATTAACCGGATAGACTCGCTGCTAAAGCCGTATAACAAGAAGATAATGATGTGGGGCGATATAGCGGTGCGTAATCCCAAAATTATTGAAAGGCTACCGAAGGATATGATCATTGTATCGTGGGGCTATGCCGAGCTGCCTGCCATGGATGAGGAGATATTACCTTTTGTAAAATCGGGCTTTCAATTCATTGTAGCACCGGGTGTTAGTGGCTGGATGCGCAGCTACCCCGACCTTAACCGAACTACCATTAATATCTATAACTACCTGCGCGATGGGCATAAAAACAAGGCCATTGGTTTTATTAATACTACCTGGGACGATGACGGGCAAAACCTGTTCAACAACAACTGGTACGGCCTGGTGTGGGGCTCAGATTGCGGCTGGAATGCACCTATAAACGAACCGGCCAAACAATCGGACGAAACCCGCAAGGCAAGGCTTGCTGCTTTTAATAGGTGTTATAACAAAGTGTATTTTAATACTGACAAGGATATAACTGCTTTGCTTTGGGGTATTTCTAATTTAAAGGCAGGTACCGTTAAGAACAGCCTTGCAACCGGTAGCATCTGGAATGCCCTGTTACCTGACTATACGGTAATACCCGACAATTACGAGCGCAGTAACCTTGCCTTGATTAGGACCATAGATAGCTTAAGTGTAGAAGTGAATAAGTTGAAGTCTGATTTTGCCAGGAGAGAAGAAGAGTTTGCGCTATTGCCTTTTGCGTTGCGGCAGGCACGGCTGGTTGTCAGCAAGAACCTGTTGGGTATTAAACTAAAGCAATACGTAAGTGCAGATACAGTATTGGGTATGGACTATTTTAGGAAAGACTTTAACGCCTTGGCCGATACTATTAAATCCCTTAGAGCAGGTTACGGCCAGTTATGGAAGCTGGAGAACCGCAACTGGTGGTTAGATACGGTGTACGCCTTGTATGATGTCTTTGGCCAAAAGCAGGATGATTTAAAAGGTGTAACCGTAATCAGAGCATCTGATAAGTTGGTAAATGGTAAGCGAGCGTTTACTCTCCGTTCAGCATTCAATAACCTGCCGGTGTATTATACCACCGATGGAAGTATACCTACAGCCAAATCGAAAAGATATACTAACCCTATTTATGCCGATAGCATCCTGCTTATTAAAGCAAGGGTAATAGATAACAACCGCTTGTACGATGTGCAGGCCGATAGCTTTATTTTTCACAGGGGCATAGGCCGGTTATATAAACTAAGCACACCCTGGCATGCCGATAATGCTACTTACGCTGCGCGCGGTGCTTTAGCCTTGTTAGATGGGCGAAGGGGCACGTTTACCAACTTTAGCGATGGGCGCTGGCAGGGCTATAGCAACAGCAGTGATCTAGATATTGAGCTGGATATGGGTGGTATAACTCCATTAAACAAGCTCACTATTGGTTTTGCGCAGTTAATGCGCTACGGCATATTGTACCCTAAGCAGATTGAAGTAAGCACCTCGCAGGATGGTACTAATTACACCCTGGTACAAACAGTGCAGAACACTATTGATGGCAATACCGAGGCGCGGTCTACGCACGACTATGTTATTCCTTTAAATGGTTTCAGCACCCGGTATATAAAAGTGGTTGCCAAAAGTATAGGCCCCTTGCCCGATTGGCATTATTCAAAAGGTACTACTTCATGGCTATTTGCCGATGAGATTATAGTAGAGTAGGCTATTGCAATTCAATCTTGCTAAAGAATAGGATAGCTGCAAACAGCACCGCAAAAACAAGCACCAGCAGCACCATATCCTGGTTATTCAGCAGCCATTTTTTTACCTGTTCCATGCTCTGTAACTAGTACTCCTAATATACAAAACATACTATCTTTTGGGGCATTTTTTACAGCGCTTGCCGTCTTTATAGTTCTTGCAGCACTTGTCGCGTTTACTCATCGATAGCTTTGACATCAGCTGCCTTAAAACACATGGTGCATCGTTAGTTGGTTTCGTCTCTTTGCAGATAATCATGGCCGCAGCTTACTTTATTTTTTAATTAAACCCATCCATACAGCTATAAATATGCCTATCCATATCAGGCCCTTTATTAAAAAGAACATAAAGCCCGCAAAGCCTATGCGCTTAAGCCATAGCCTGGTTTTGCTTTCGCCTGTTTCTTTTTGTTGTTCGCTCATCGCGATATTACGTTGTATGTTTTAAATGATGACTTCATTGGTGCCGGTTTTCCCTCAGCCTTTGCTTTGGCCAGGTCTTCAAATCCGCGCTTATGCCCTTCTATAAACTCCGGCGAACCGGTCCATGCTTTAAATGCCTCTTGGCTCTCCCAAAAACTTACTATCAGGTAACTGCTCTGTCCATCCTGCGGTTTAAGCACCTGCATATTCTTAAAGCCGGGCATGCGGTCTATGGCATGTGCGCGGCTGCCAAATAGTTGCTCAAATCGCGTTTTATAGTCCTCGTTGCAGTCTATATAATTAATAGCGACGAAATTATTCTCTGTATTCATATTTCTGTGGTTTTATCCTGTTTATTTAATTAAAAGGTGTTGAATTTATTTTGTTTAACAAGTTCGTTCAGTTTTATACCAAGCGTAAAGTAGAAGGTAAGCGGCTCGGCCGGTATTATACCGGGGCCGGGATAGCTGATAGCTCTACGTGTGTAGTAAATGTTATTGGTAAAGTTGTTGATGCCCGCCTGCAGTTGAACGCACTTAATAGAGTATTTGGCGCTCCAGTCCATTACATAATAGGCTGGTATTACCCCGTTAACTGCCGAGGCTGTAAACTTAGCATTGGTAGCATCGGTAAACTGCTGGCTGGTAAAAGCGGCATTAATAGTAGTAGAGAATTTCTTATACCGGTAAGTAATACCGCCCCGCACATTCAGCTGCGGTGCAAACTCCAGCGATTTACCTATTACACTTTTGTATTCTGATTTTATATAAGTGGCATGCGTATAGCCTAGAGACACAAACAATACCAGGTTGCCACTGCGTTTAGATATGGCTGCTGCGTGAAACACATCTGCCTCGGCAAACAACTCTACACCAAAGCTGCGCGTGCTGCCCACGTTGGTAGTGTAGCGGTAAATATTGTAGGCGCTGTCTGCCATTTGTATCTGGCCTATGCGGTTGGTGTATTGCAACCAGAAAGCGCTTACATCGAAATTAAACCAGTTGTTGATATTGCCGCGGTAACCTAAATCTACATTGAAACCGGTCTCATCGCGCAGCGCCGGATTGATAACCTGGCTGGTGCGCACCACGCGCATATCGGTAAAAGTAATACCCCGGTAGTTTTGCGAAAAGTTAGCGTATAGCTCTGTCTTCTTCCATACATGATAGCTAATACCCAAACCCAGTAATACAAAGTTCCGGTTGAAAGCGCGCTGCTCGTAGGTGCGGGTGGTGTCTACAATATCATTGGCAATTTGCTTATAGTATCCATTGGCTTTGGTACTGATGTGCTCGTAGCGGATACCGGGGGTTATTTTTACAAGGTTGCCGATATTGAACACGTTTTCGGCAAACAAGGCGATGTTCATACCCGGAAAAGAGTAGTCGGAACCTACCAGGCTATCGCTTACAAAATCGAAATTCGCTTCGCGGCTGTTATCGGTAAAGCCTTGCGCCTTTTTGGTTTCGCCGCGGTAAAAACGCCCGCCTACCAGCAGCGATGACAGGCTCTTTTTGATATAGTATTTCCATACATAGCGGGCTTCGGCACCTATGTTGCGGTAGCTGTCTTTTATCAGGTCGCGGTTGCGGGTTTCATCGTCGGTGCGATTGGCAGGGCCTAAATAACCTGCGGCACTGCGCGAGCCAATAAAGCCCCACACGCGCACATTTACCTGGTGAAAGGCATTGTGCTTATAGTTCAGGTTCAGGGCAATAATGTTCCAGTTGGTAGC
>DATGXP010000780.1:0-6760 GCA_035298845.1 Chitinophagales bacterium | reverse complement strand
GAGGTTTTCGGTAGTGTCCATATACTCTTTGCAGGGCGAAAGCTGTGGAAGAAAACATGGCAGAATAAAAGGCACGTGGCCCGCTCCCTGAAACAATTTAAAACTGTAGTTGAGCCCTATGTGGCCTGCGCGGTTATTTACATCGCCGCCACCAAACAACAAGCTTTCGGGATGTGTAAGCGCATATACGCTATCGTAGTAGCAGGCTACCAAATCATCGGCAGTGCCATGCACACCCACCAATATCGGGTCGTTAGGCATTATCCAAACGGTGTCGGCAATGCCGCCGCATAAATCAATTACACCTTTTACTTTGGTAGAATAGCCGGGGCTGCCGCTATTACCCTCTGACCCGCCTAACGCAGCAAGTGTAGGGTATGCCCATGGCGGCGATATTCGTGAAAGTGTATCCTCTTTACCGTAAGCGTAGTTCAACCCGATAAACGCACCGGCCGAAACACCACCGATAAAAATCTGGTTGGTATCTATGCGGTATGCATTACTGGTTTGCGCATCTTTATAAAGATAGCGTACAGCAGCCTTCATATCCTGCACACCGCGCATCAGCGCTTTAAACTGGTTGGTGTCGCTATCGCTGCCACCTTCAAAACCCAGGCGGTAATCGATAGAGGCGCATACATAACCCCGCTTGGTAAACTCATTGCAGAGGTAAACAATATCGGGGCTTTGACGGAAACCGGCAGTGAAGCTGCCACCAAAGGCAAGCATAATCAGGGGGCGGTGAGCAAACTGATCGCCGGTAGGCTGGTAGATGTCCATTTTAAGATCGACAAACGTGCTGTCGAATTTCATGGCGTTGCCAAAAGTGACAGTGCTGGTTTGGGCGTCGAAAATTTTATCGCGGTAGCGGCCATTGCTGCACTGCGCACTGGCTGAAAAATTAATAGCAAAAACAAGAGCGAAAAGCAGAGCGTAAATTTTGAGCATATACGTTTGGGGTTTTTCTGTTACTGAAAAGTAACAAAAAGAAATTATACCAAACAAAAAGTTAGCCCAGAAACCGCGGTAGTTAAAATTTACCCTTGCCTGCAGGTGCGTTTCGGGGTTTCTCCTGTGCAGGCGCATTGCGCGGCTTTTCGGGCTGCGGCAAGGTGCGCTTGCTGTAGTCCCAGTTTACCACTTTGGTATTTGGCAGTAAATTACGGAAAGGGTCTATCTGCTCTTTAGTAATGTTGTTATAGCTAAGGTCTAAAAAGTCAAGATTTTTTAACTGCGCTAGTTTGCCTTTTTCAGCGTCAAAATTCAGTTTGGGGTTCATAGAAAGGTTCAGTTCTTTCAATTTAGTTAGCCCCTCAAAACCCGCCGGCAAAGCACTGAAATCGTTGGCTTTTAAATCGAGCCAGGTTAAATTTTTAAGCCAGGTAATTGATACCGGAATTTCTGTAATCAGGTTATCGCGCAGGTCAAGCTTTTCAAGGTTTGTTAAGTCGCCGATACAAGCAGGCAGCGTTTCAATTACGTTATCTTTTATAGAAAGAACCTTCAGCTTTTTCAGGCTACAGATTTGTGTGGCAAGCGTACTTATTTTGTTTTCGCGTTTGGTAAAAAAGTTATTGTCAAGGTTCAGGTATTCCAGGTTGGTCAGGTTGCTTATTTCAGCAGGTACAGCGTTAAGAGTATTCAAACCTAAATCAAGTTTTTTAAGGTTTACTAAGCTGGCCACAGCCACCGGAAAGGCAGTCAGCTTGTTCAGGTTCAGGTTTAGTTCTTCCAACTCTACTAATCCCGAAAAACCTTCGGGTAATGCAGCTAACTGGTTACCCGCCAGGTTCAAATACTTCAATTTTTTTAAGCTGCTGAATGATGGACCGAGGTCCGTAATTTTGTTCATGCGGGTGCCCATTTCCAGGTAGCCCAAATCAAGGTATTCCAGGTTAGTTAACGAGCCGAATGTAAGTGGCAGGGTAGTCAGTCGGTTGGCGCGTAGGTCCAGTTTTTTTAATGTAGTCAATTTGCTTATGTCCAGCGGTAGGTTATCTATACTGCACTGGCTTAAATCGAGCGATGTAAGCTGAGATAAAGACGATACAGTAGTAACTATTTGCGCCACATCCATGTTCACGTTCAGAGACAGGTTCAACTCCTGCAGGTTGCTTAACTGGCTGAATGAAGCCGGCAGCGTTTTAATATCGTTTACCGCCAGATTTAGTTTTTTCAAACTCTTCACCTGCCCTACTTTATTGTTTAGTTCCAATAAACCGCTGGCCGAAAAATCAAGTTCTTCTACGTTCAGGTTTTTAATTCTTTCAAACACATCGTCATCATACAAATACGCATTGTGTTCCAGGTCTAATACCTTTAGGTTTTTTAGATGGATGAAAGAATCGGGCAGGGTAGTGAAGTTATTATCCTTCAGGTTCAAATCTTCCAGCGCTTTTAACTTGCTAATGTTATCGGGCAGGCCTTTAAGCGCGCCACCTGCAAGGTTTACTTTGCGCAATTTAGGCAATTGGCCCAGTTGGCTGAACAGGGATACCAAATCAAGCTGACGGCATTTGGTACACGTAAACTCCTGCAGGTTCTTGAATTTAGTTACGTCATCACGAAACTGCCCTTTAGGGTAATTGGTAAACGTAAGCGATGTAGTGCCGGCTACATTTTTCAGTGCATCATCTATCGTTTGATTAGCACGGCCCTCATCGGTTATAGCAGCATCTTTACGCGCTTCTTCAAACTGCACGCTGAAGCGTCTATTGATAGAGTCTTTCTGCTGCTGGCTCAGCTTATCCCAGTCTTCCTGCGTAAAAACTTTCAGGTCGGTTGATTTAACCTGGGCGAAGCCAATTGTAAAACAGAAAAGAAAACCAAATACAAAAACGATGCGCTTATTCATTTATATAGTTTGTGCCTGCAAATTACTTAATACTTAACTGAAACGAAAAAGCAACCCCGTTTAGTGCGAGGTTGCTTTCAAAATTTACTTAAAAATTATGCCTGTTTGTTCTCTACCACTTTCTCAACCGGTTTCTCTGGGCGCATTTGAGGGAACAAAAGCACCTCTTGGATAGTAGTATTGTTCGTCATCAGCATAGCCAATCTATCTATACCTATACCAATGCCCGATGTAGGTGGCATGCCGTATTCCAGCGCACGCAAAAAGTCGTGGTCAATAAACATAGCCTCATCATCACCGCGCTCCATCAGTTTTACCTGTTCTTCAAAACGGGCGCGCTGGTCAAGCGGGTCGTTCAACTCGGTGTAGGCGTTAGCTATTTCCTTTCCGTTTATCATCAGCTCAAAGCGCTCTACCAATCCGGCCTTGCTGCGGTGCTTTTTAGTTAGTGGGCTTAACTCAACTGGATAATCGATAATAAACGTTGGCTGAATAAAGTTGCCCTCACACTTGCCGCCAAAAATTTCATCTACCAGTTTGCCTTTGCCCATGCTGGCGTCGGTTTCTATATGCAGTTGTTTGCAAACGTCGCGCAACTGGTCTTCGTTCATCTCGCTTATGTCAAAACCGGTATGCTCTTTTATAGCATCATAAATGCTAACACGCTTAAATGGTGCTTTGAAACTAATAACAGAATCACCAAAAGGAACTTCGGTAGTGCCGTGCAGGGCAATGGCAATACGCTCCATCATCTTCTCGGTGTAGTCCATCATCCAGAAATAATCTTTGTAGGCTACATAAAACTCCAACACTGTAAACTCCGGATTATGTGTTCTGTCAATACCTTCGTTGCGGAAGTTACGGCTAAACTCATATACAAAATCAAAGCCGCCCACTATCAATCTTTTCAGGTAAAGCTCATTGGCTATACGCAGATAGAAAGGCACATCCAGCGCATTGTGGTGCGTCGTAAATGGACGGGCAGCTGCACCGCCGGGTATATTTTGCAATACCGGTGTATCTACTTCCAGTGCGCCCGACTCGTTCAAAAAGTCGCGCATGGTTTGTATCATTCTGGTGCGCTTTAAAAATGTTTCGCGCACGTGCGGGTTCACTACCAGGTCAACATAGCGCTGACGGTAACGTAACTCTACATCGGCAAAAGCATCAAAGGTTTCGCCATCCTTTACCTTCACCACCGGTAGCGGACGAAGCGCCTTACCAAGCACCGTCAATTCCTTAACACGGATAGATGTCTCACCAGTTTTAGTAATAAAGGTCTCGCCCTTTACACCTACAAAGTCGCCAATATCCAAAAGGTGGGTAACCACCGAAGTATAAAATGTTTTGTCTTCGCCGGGGCACACATTATCTATACTAACGAACAGCTGGATTTTGCCTACCTGGTCCTGTATCTTAAAAAAGGTAACCTTACCCTTGCTGTTTATACTCATAATACGTCCGGCAATACTCACATCCTGAAAGTTCTTTTCAGTATCGTTATACCCTTCAAGTATCTGCTTTGTAGTGTAGTTAACATCAAATGCTGCTGCGGGATAAGCATCTATACCCATCTCTGTCAGCTTAGTCAGCTTCTCGCGTCTTACAATTTCCTGATCGTTTAATTCCTGTACCATATAAAAAATTTGAGGCGTGAAAATAAAAAATCCCCTGTGTAGTGGGGATTTAGAAAAAACATGCGGTTAAAAAACTTTAGCGGATGGTATCTACACAAAACGATATGCCATTAATGGGGCAATAGGTGGTTTTGGTTTTTAGCACTGCGCCATTCTGTTTTATAGTGGCTGTTACACTTTGGTGGCTTGCTGCAGTATTGTACGCCATTAATAATACCTGCTGCCCTTCGGCAGCATCAAACGAATAAGTCCAGCTGCTGTTTCGGTTGTATTCGCTGGTTTGTGTGCCGTTTTGGTCAGATACATACACCACCATGCAATCGGTGCAGCCTATAGAATACTCTACGGTATTCACCTGTGGTTGCTCCTCTTTTTTACACGATGAAACGAGCAAACAAATAATAACCCATAATGGAATTACCTTTTTCATAAATGTGGTTTTACATTAGATGAATTTATTTGTTATCAAGTTGCTTTCGTATAAACTCCCCCAGCTTTTTGTTGGCCAGGCGCGCTTTGGGCATTACCCGCCAAAAGGCATTGAATACGTGAAACATACCGGGGTAAACCTCCAGCGTTACATCGCTGCCATCTGCTTTTGCTTTCTCCGCAAAGCGCACCGAGTCGCTTAGCAGCAATTCATCTTCGCCTACTTGTACCAATACAGGCGGCAAACCCGCCAGTGAGTGAAACAGTGGAGAAGCATAAGGCGAATTAGCATCGCTATCGCCCATATAGTATTTGCTTACATCGGGGAATGCACTTGCCAGCAACATAGGGTCCACGGCATCTTTATGCGGAAACGAATCGCCGGCAAAGGTATGGTCCAACCAGGGAGAAATGGCAATAGCACACTTAGGGAGCGGAATACCTTTATCGCGCAGGTAAGTTAAAGTGCCTATGGTGCAGCCGCCACCGGCGCTATCGCCCCCAAAACAAATATTAGCAGAAGAAAATCCCTGTGCTAATAACCATTGATAAACACTTGCGCAGTCTTCAATAGCAGCCGGGTATGGGTGCTCTGGTGCTAAGCGGTAATTAATATTCAGCGCACTTATGCCGGCATTTTGGGCTAGTTTACTAACCAATGCCCTGTGTGTGTTATAGCTACCGGTAAAGTAACCGCCACCATGAAAGTACAACAGTACTTTGGTTTTATCGCATCCTTCGGGATAAATCCATTCGGCATGTATACCTGCTGCCTCTATGGGCTGATAGGTAAACCCGCTCAGGGGTGTGTTCCATTTGCCGGTTATGCGTTCAAAACCACGGCGCGCTGCCTGCGGGTTCGATACATTAGCACGGCTTTTTACCCGCCGTAAAAAATGTTTGAGTATAAATAGTGGGATGTAGGGCATTGTTTCTTTCTGAATTTTAACCAGCTCATTTTTCTTTCTTTAAAACACAAGGTTTCAGCATTTCAAATGTAACAGGAATGTGCAAACATCATTTAATGGTGTACTTGCATGGTTTTAAATGATTAGCATTAGCTTAGCCCTATGTGGTACCAACAATTTAAAGATTACCTGCGCTCAACTCAACTTGTAACTGATGAGGACTGTGCATTCTTCGAGCCTTATTTAAAGCCCAAAACCTATAAGGCAAAGGAATTATTTGTAAAGGAAGGGAGCATCAGCCACGAGATAGGTTTTATTAATAAAGGCGCATTCCGTACCTACTACATAATAGATGGCAAGGAAATAAATACCTGTTTCTTTTTCGAAAATGATTTTGTAGTAGATTATGATAGTATGCTGGCCCAAACCCCCAGTAAGTATTATATAGAAGCCATTGAAGACTCAGAAGTAATGCTGTTTAGCGCTACTGTATTAAGAGATGCCTATAATAAGTCTCATAATTGGGAGCGCTTTGGCCGGTTAATGGCCGAACAAACCTACCGGATGAGCACCGAAAGGGTCGAAAGCTTTTTGTTTATGAACGGCGAAGAGCGTTACTTACAATTGCTGGAAAAACAACCCACCTTGTTTGAGCGTGTACCGCTTTACCACATAGCCTCGTATTTGGGTATAGAAAGAGAAACACTGAGCCGCCTGCGCCGGAAAATTGCACAAGGTTAGCTACGATTGTGATGTTTGTCAATTTTATTGTGCTGTGCTTGCTGCAGTTTTGCCGCATAAATAAAGCACATGAAAAAGATACTCATTATTAATTGCCACCCTAACAAGCAAAGCTACAACTTTGGACTTGCCGATGCTTATAAGCAAGCTGCCCTTTCGGCAGGTGCCGAAGTAAAAGAAATAGTAATTGC
>DATGXP010000779.1:0-2775 GCA_035298845.1 Chitinophagales bacterium | reverse complement strand
ATAGGTAAAGATTGTTCGCCGGCGGTGGCGGCTGACTTTGCATTGGCTGTAGATAAACTGGATATACACCTTACTGATACAGAGCAGAATGCTTACAAAAAAATGCTGGACTCCTCCCTATTGCTGCGCAGCGTAGATAGCGCTATGGCTATTACCAAATCGCAATCGCAAATACGCAAGCGGATATTTGTAATGGTAGCATTGCTGGAGTGCACTACTGAAAACCTGGAATACTTTTTACCTCAACAGCGTAGCGTGTTTTACTTTTTTATAATAGGGCTGCGCGTGGTGCGAGGGTTTATGTTTGCCATTTTAGGCTTAATCATTATTAAACTATTGGGCATTGAATAGCGAACAATCACCCGCCGATTTTATTGTAGTAGGTTCCGGGCTTACCGGTGCCATGGCAGCGCAAACGCTGGTAGAAAAAGATGCACAGGTGCTGATGCTGGATGTAGCCTACCGCAACGAAGTAGAACCCGCCTTTCCGCTAAAGAACTTTTTGAATATACGGCAGGAGAACACCAACCAGCGCGAATTGATGCTGGGCGAAAACTTTGAGGGTATACCCTGGGGACTTATCAAAACCGGGGCACAACTTACGCCGGGCCGCAAGTATTTAATACGTGGCTTAGAGCAATTTTTAAGTATGGCCAGCAACACCTTCTTCCCTATGGAGAGCCTTGCCTACGGTGGTTTGGGCAATGCATGGGGAGCCGGTTGCTACATTTTTAGCAATGCCGAGTTTGAGCAAATGGGCATCAAGAAATCACTGTTCGAAAAAAGCTACCAGGTGGTAGGCGACAGAATAGGAATCTCTGCCGGTATAGATGACGCACTAAAATATACCGTGCAAGGGTTAAATAACATTCTGCCGGCACTACAGCCCGAAGAAAGCGTACAGCAGGTTATAGATAAATACAAGCAAAAGAAAGATGGTGTTAATAGCAAGGGCTTTTATGCTGGGATACCGGCTGTAGCTATTCTTACTAAAGATAAAGATAAGCGCAAAGCATTTTCGTATAACGATATGGACTTTTGGCACGACCAGGAGCAATCAGTCTACCGCCCGTGGATGACGGTTGACCAATTGAAACGCTCTACAAATTTTCAGTTGAAAGAGAAGCAACTGGTGTTGAAGTATGAAGAGATAAACGGACTGGTTAAGGTTACCTCTAAAAATGTAGAAACCAACGAAGAAGAAATAGCCTGGTGCCGTAAACTGGTGTTGTGTAGTGGTGTATTGGGCACTGCACGTATTGTATTACGCTCGGCCGAGAGCGATGCAAAGCTGCCTTTACTCTGCAACCCTTACGCTTATGTGCCTATGCTCAGTTGGAAACGGTTGGGCAAAGTGCAAACAGCTAAGCGCAATGGTATGGGCCAGTTGGTTATGTTTTACGATAAAAAGAAAGATAACAGCGATGTACCCATAGCGGCTTTGTTTACTTACCGGTCGCTGCTGTTGTTCAGGCTGATAAAAGAATCGCCGCTTAACTTTGCCGATGGCAGGGCGCTGATGCAATACCTGGCACCGGCCATGGTAATATCGGGCATACACCACCCCGAAAAATACGGTGACCGCAAATTTTTGCAACTGCAAAATGATAGCGCCTCTATAACCGGCGACAAGCTGTTTGTAGAATATATATTGAGCAAAGAAGAAGAACAGACAGTAACCAGTAACGAAAAGGATTTTTTCAGAACCTTCCGCTCGCTGGGACTGTTGCCGGTAAGCAAAGTTTACCCCGGGCATGGCAGCAGCATACACTATGCGGGCACCCTACCGGTTAGTGGTGCAGAAGACAAATTCACAACAGCAGAGAACGGCAGGCTGCACGAAACAAAAAATGTGTTTGTGGCCGATGGCAGCTGCTTTAAGTTTTTACCCGCTAAGGGAATTTCATTTACACTAATGGCCAACGCTGAGCGCGTGGCAAACGAAGCACTTAAAACAACATGAGAATAGCAATAACAGGCAGTGCAGGCTTTATTGGGGCTGAAATGGTTAACTACTTATCGTCCAGGCATGATATACTGGCCCTGCAGCGCAAGGCAGGTGGCGGTAAAGCAAATGTGCAGATACGCCAGTTTGACCTTACGAACGACAGCACCTTTAATGCTGTATCCGACTGCGATGTATTGGTGCATTGCGCTTTTATAAAGTCTGACAAGAAGAATAAACTGGCATTTAAACAGAATGTAGAGGCTACTGTAAAGCTGGCACAGCTGTGTAAAGAGAAAGGTGTGCACTTTATCTTCCTTTCTACCATGTCAGCGCATAGCGAAGCCCTATCCAACTATGGCAAGCATAAGTTTGAGATAGAAAACCTGCTACCCCGCGAGAATGTGTGTGTCTTAAAATTAGGTTTGGTAATAGGCAGCACCGGAGGTTTGTTCCATAGCATTAAAGGCATTGTGAGCAAAGCAGCCGCTATACCATTAGTAGATGGGGGTACACAGCCGATACAGGTAATACACATCAGCGACCTTTGCAAAATTGTAGAGACCGTAGCACAACAGCGCATAACCGGTACTTACAATGTGGGCACACCACAGGTTTACCGGCTAAAAGATCTCTACGCGCAAATTGCCCTGGCCGAAAACAAAACTCCAAAATTCATTTCCATTCCATTTTGGTTTATGAAATTAGCGCTCGGTACGCTTGAACTGCTACCAATACAGTTACCGGTAACCACCGAAAACCTGTTGGGGCTTAAACAACTAAAGGCATTTGACACTGCAGGTGACCTCAAAAAACTGGGAATCGATTTA
>DATGXP010000778.1:0-1652 GCA_035298845.1 Chitinophagales bacterium | reverse complement strand
TTAACAGAATAGAACAAAAATATCATTGTAAACAACAAAGTCCAAACCCAAACTTTAGCTTTTGTATGGGCGTATTACAAGCATCACTAAAACAGGACAAATGACAAATCTCAACTCCGCAGCAGAACAGTACCACTTTACGCACAGCAATTTTGTAGAAGCTTACAAAATGGTAAACGAATATGTAACCGAACTTTATCGCTTGCCAAAACGCTTTCTGGAAGAAACCGAAGGCACCATGAATGCCCTTACCAATAAGCACTTTGCACCTAAGGCCCCATCGGCCAACGATACAAATATGCGTGTAGTGGTAGAGTTTATGGACCAATTGGATGAGTTTACCATGAATACCATTGACCTGTTTAACGACCACATGAAACATATAGACGCAACCGAAGCCTACATGAAAAAGGCCGTAGCGCTGGAAAGCCCAACCGTGGGCATAATAGAAAACCCGGATGCCCAGGTATACTCGCAGCTGATACCCGAAGTAGAACAACTGTTGGGCGGCCTGAAAGAAATAAAGCAAAGGGCAGATGACACCCTGGGCTGGCTGGAAGAACTGGAAGTAAACTGGGAAACTATACAGGGAGAAATTAAAAACGCGGCGTAAACTGCCTCTTCAAAACGTTCTTTTAAAAAAGGTTACAGAATTTAGCATTACACAATTTGTAGCTTGTTCAAAACAAAAAGCGGGCTATTGCCAAGGGTGATTTGGGAAAGTATATTGATATCATAAGCAACCAATAATTATGATTCAACCAGAAAGACCCTACCAGCAATACTGCAACCTGCACACAGATTTTATTACAGAGTATAAAATCATCAGCGCCCGTGTTGCCGAGCTTTACAAAATGCCTAAGCGCTTTATAGAAGATAATGCGGTAGAAATGGACCGTTATATGGTTGAGTCGTCTATGCCAGGCTCTCCGGATAATGTAAACCCGGCGCACTCAGGTGTTAGGGAGTTTATCTACCGTATAGAAGATTTCAAGCTACAGATAATGGGGCTGTTTTTTGAGCATCGTATGCTGATAGAAAAATGCACCGAATACATGCAAAAAGTGCAGTTGTTTAAAATGGAAAGCAACGAAGCTTTTATGGAAGAAAAACTGGTAGAACTAATACCGGAACTAAACAGCCTGCGCTTTAAATTAAAGTGTATAGAAGAAAAGGCTACCGGTATGCTTAGCCGCTTAGAAAGCGTAGAAGGCAAGTGGAATGCAATTAATGGCGGAGTGGCCGCATAAAATATTAAACATGAAATAGCCGAGGATTGACGGCCCACACGAGGAAGGATGTTCCGGCTATTTCATGTGTCTTAGGTTTAACTCCTCCGATTGAACACGGAGGAGTTTTTTTATGCCTGTTAGTTAGAACCTGCCCTTACTCCGGCTATTCTTTTCTGTATATCGCTTAGCTCGCCCTTTGGTATGGCGGCTATCAGTTTTTTGGTGTACTCGCGCTGCGGGTTGTTATATATATCATCGCTTATGCCCATCTCTTCTACCTTGCCTTTATTCATCACCACCATGCGGTCGCTCATAAACTTAACAACCGAAAGGTCGTGCGAAATGAATATGTAGGTAAACTTAAACTCTTCGCGTAGCTGTATCAACAGGTTTAGCACCTGCGCCTGCACCGATACATCG
>DATGXP010000777.1:0-5293 GCA_035298845.1 Chitinophagales bacterium | reverse complement strand
AACCTATAACTACATAAAAAAACCTCTGCATTTTGCAGAGGTTTTTTTATGGCAACTAGTTAACCACCGGGCTGCAGGTAAGAACATAGCCAGGCCTGCCATTATTAGCCGGAAAGTTTATTTTAAAGTAACGGGCTTTTAATCCTTCAATTTTAGACTCAACTGTTTGGCCCGAAGGATCAACAGCAAAAATTGTTTTCTTATCTTTAGAGAACCACCATTTAGAGGTAGTTACCTCCCCTTTGCTCACTATCTTATAACTGCTATCGGGCATAAAGGTAAAGGTTACAGTGCTTTTTAAACTATTGGCTATAGCCTCCTGCATGGCAGGTGCCATACCTGAATTATTTTCACCAAAATATACCTCATCTACTTTCCATGTGCGGCAAAGCATTTTTTGGGGAGAAGTGCAGGATGCCAGCCAACACAGAACAAAAAGGAAACTTAACTTTTTCATTTGCTTTTATTTTCAACCGGTGCCAATACAAAACGCATTTTTACACCGTCTTTACTATAAGATTCTACATCCAACGCTATTTTACTCAGCACATTGATTTTAGAGGCTGTACCACTATGCTCTGTCTGCGAGTAAATAGTATCCTTTTTACTGCTAAAATTCCATACACCCGTTTCAGTACGCTGAGGTAACTTCATGCTATATGTATGGTCTTTATTAAAAACAAACAGGCAGCTATCGCGCAGTTGCTTCACCATCTCCGGCTTATCGGCCGTAGAGAGGTTTACATCGTGCTCGTT
Source organism: Chitinophagales bacterium (assembly GCA_035298845.1). GTDB lineage: Bacteria > Bacteroidota > Bacteroidia > Chitinophagales > LD1 > Bog-950. The sequence goes on along the minus strand of DATGXP010000777.1, from coordinate 4,537 downwards.
AAACTCCACATCTACAAGCCGCCAGCTGCGGCACAATAATTTTTCAGGTGTATTGCATGAAGCAACAAAAACTACAAGCGCTATCGCAAATACCTTCTTCATTATTTTACAAGTGTATTACCTCGCCATAAGCTGCAGCGGCTGCTTCCATAATAGCCTCGCTCATAGTAGGGTGCGGGTGAATGCTCTTAATAATTTCGTGCCCGGTGGTTTCCAGTTTGCGGGCTACTACTACCTCGGCTATCATTTCGGTTACATTGGCGCCCACCATGTGGCAGCCCAGCCATTCGCCGTATTTTGCATCAAATATCACCTTTACAAATCCCTCCTTAGCGCCACTGGCACTCGCCTTGCCCGATGCGCTGAAAGGGAACTTACCCACCTTTACAGCAATACCTTTTTGCTTGGCCTCCTCTTCGGTTAAACCTACACTCGCTACTTCCGGGTTAGAATACGTACACGATGGTATGTTGCCATAATCAATTGGCTCCGGGTTTTTACCTGCTATTTTCTCTACACAGGTTATACCTTCAGCACTGGCCACGTGTGCCAGGGCAGGGCCCTTTACTATATCGCCTATGGCATATACACCGGCTACATTGGTACGGTAGAATTCATCTACCACTACAAGGCCTTTGTCGGTCTTTACACCGGCGTCCTCTAGCCCAATGCCTTCTATATTAGTGCTGATGCCTACAGCCGATAGCACTACATCGCATTCTATTTTATCTGTTTTGCCATCTTTGGCTTTGGTGCTTACCACACATTTTTTACCAGTGGTGTTTACACTCTCTACAGAAGTACCTGTTAGTATCGCTATACCCTTCTTCTTAAATATCTTTTCCATCTCCTTCGATACATCCTTATCCTCGCGCGGCAGTATACTATCTAAAAACTCTACCACCGTAACCTTAGTGCCCAGTGCTGCATAAAAGTAGGCGAACTCAATACCTATGGCTCCGCTGCCCATTACTACCAGGCTCTCTGGTTGAGTGGGCAAGGTCATAGCTTCGCGGTAACCAATTATCTTCTTACCGTCCTGTTTTACGTTAGGCAACTCTTTGCTTCGCGCGCCGGTAGCCAGTATTATGTGCTTGGCAGCATGCTCGGTCTTTTTACCGGCAGCATCAGTTACCTCTACCTTGCCGCCCTTCTTCAGTTTACCGGTGCCGGTTATCACATCAATCTTATTCTTCTTCATCAAAAACTGAACACCCTTGCTCATGCCTTCGGCTACACCGCGGCTGCGTTTTACCACACCTGTAAAATCGGCTTTAGGTGCCCCTACAGTAATACCATAATCTGCCGCATGGCTGATGTATTCAAATACCTGGGCACTTTTTAGCAAGGCCTTGGTAGGTATGCACCCCCAGTTAAGACATACGCCACCCAAGCTCTCCTTTTCTACAATAGCTGTTTTTAAACCCAACTGCGATGCGCGTATAGCCGCCACATATCCACCCGGGCCGCTGCCTACTACTATTAAATCGTAACTCATATTTTTCTGTTTTGCTTTAAATCAGAGCACAAATAAAGGGAAAAAGCCAAAAGGAGAAACTGTTGGGCACGCAATAGCAGCAGATTGGGGAATAATCACCCTGTTTGTACCTGTTTTTAGCAGGTTTTGGCTTGGCACTATATTGATACTATACTGCTTAACTAAAAATACGCGCCATGAAAAAGATACTAATGGGATTAATGATGGGTGCTATGTGCACATTTGTTTCGGCACAACAACCTACCACCACTAAAGAGGATAAAACAGAAACAACCAGCACTACCACGATAAGCAAAAAACATAGCCGCGGCAATATGAATACTCCCGGCTATAGCGGCACTCCCAAACCAACCAGAGAGCGTCGTCATTCTAACCCAATACCTAAGCTGGAAAAGCGCCCGGAAGGCACCAATCCAACTTTATCGCCGAGATAATATAAACGAACCCTATCAACTAATTATAAACAGCAAGACCGGTGCGGCCGGTCTTGCTTTAATAATATAACCCATGGACATAGCTACTTACGCTAAAACTCTCACACCCGCCGGGTGGATATTAATTTCTGTATTTTTTCTGATTGTAGTGCTGGCCCTTTACAGTCAGTTCCGCAAAAGACGAAGCACCGAGAAATAGTAATCGTTATTTGTTCTTAGGGGCAATAACCTTCACCAACTTATTATCGTTGTATTTGGTCATCCAGGTATCTTTCGCTTTAAAGCGGGTAGATGGTTTCCTGATTGTTTTACAAAAATTCCAGGTAGCCTGCGCGCGCTCCTTATTCAAATCCAGCACCATGTAGCCATGGTCTACCAGGTTTTGAAAACGCAGGTGTGGGTTACTTCCCTTTTGCTTTACAATAGAACCTATCAGGTTGCACAAGCCCCGGGGAAAACGCTCACCCAATCCATTGGTAGATATACTCGGCGTAACAAACTCAGCCCCTATTACTCCTTTACCGGTTTTGCGATTGTACCGCTCTTTATTCTTTGGGTTTTGCACCAGGTCGAACCCCCACGATAAATGTATATCGCCGGTTATCACTATTATGTTCTTGATATTATAGTGATAAAACGAATCCAGTATAGCTTTGCGCTCTACAGGATAGCCATCCCAGGCATCAGCGTTAATGGCATACTTCTTCGATAGCTTATGCGCATCCATTTCAGAAAACACCACCTGGTTGGCCATCACCTTCCAGCGGGCGGTCGATGTTTTCATTCCCTCTGTAAGCCAGTCGCTTTGCTCCTTGCCCAGCATAGTTCGGGTTTCGCAACTTAGCAGGGTATCCTGCGGGCTATCCAGCTGCTTGCAGCGGCCTTCTACCCTGCCATCCAGCATAAATACTTCGGCCAGCCCGCCATAGTTCATCTTGCGGATAATGCTTGATTTATCATTATCGGTTATCGGCAACCATTCAAAATAAACCTTGCGGGCTATGCCCTTGCGCTCTTCCCAATCTCCGTCTTTATCCAGCTGATGGTTACCTGCTCCTTCTTTGTAGGTATTGTTGGCAAACTCGTGGTCGTCCCACTCGGTAATAAACGGGTGCAGCCGGTGGGCCTCCTGCAGGTCTTTGTCCAACCGGTACTGGGCATATCGGCTGCGGTAATCTGTAAGGCTTACAATCTCATGCGTTGGTATATGCAGCCTTATTACCGATTTCTTGTTTTTGCTGTTAGCGCCATACTCGTAAATATAATCGCCCAGGTGTATCACCGCATCTATATCGTTGCGGTTGGCTATCAACCGGTAGGCATTAAAATAGCCACCCTCGTAGTGATTGCAGCTAACCACGGCAAACCGCAGGCTTTCGGCATCCCCTTCGGGGGCTGTTTTAGTGCGGCCTATAGGTGAGTAAACACCACCAGTACTAAACCGGTAGAAGTAAATAGTGCCGGCCTTCAGGCCCTTCACATTTACCTTAACCGTATAGGCAGAACCGGCCGTAGATGTAACTTCATCTTCTGCTACTATCTGTTGCATGGTGGTATCGGTAGCTACCTGCCATTTCACTTTTACGGGTTTTCCGTTTTCGTTCCATACTTTGGTCCAGATTATTACGGTGGTTTGATGAGGGTCGCCGGAGGCTACGCCAAAATAAAATGGCTTCATGGCTGGGTCAAGCAGGGGCGTTAGCAGGCTATCAAATTGCGATTGGGCGCACAAAACCGATGTAAACAAACCGGCCAGCAGGGCTAAACAAAACCTCATAAACTATGGTTGAAATTTATGGGCGCAATAATAACTATCTGCCGGCAGTATTTACGGCCAAAGTAAGCCCGACCATTAACAGGGCGTAAAAAAGTGAAAGCCCATTCTTTTACTAATAGCACAATATTCATAATATAGCCTGCCAATTAACTTACAAAAAACCTCACTAAAACCAGATGAAAAAAATTTACTCCTTTTTAGTAGCAGCGCTTTTAACCGGCGCCGCCCAGGCACAATGCACTATAGACCCTGCATTGCTTAGCCCTACCGAAGCCGACATTTTTCCTAATGCAGTACACCTGCCACACCTGGTGGTAGACTCTGCCTATAACCAAACTATACAGGCCCGTATACCGCTGGAAATGACCATGAACTTTTTGGGTTTTCTGGAGGTTAGCGTGCGCGTAGACTCGGTGCGGCTGGACACCATTGAAGGCCTGCCTGCCGGTATTACATGGGTTAAGAACCCGAACGTATTGTATGGCGGCGAGGCTGGTTGCCTGCAGTTTACCGGCACCACTACCGATGCCCCCGGCGAGTATCAGCTAAACCCTATCGGGCAGATATGGGCACACTTATCGGCCCCTGTAATCGGGCTGGATGTAGACACCAACTCGTATGGCAGCATAGACCGCATACCGCCTTTCCGCAATTTCTTTTTAGTGGTAGACCCTACCAGGGAACCACTTACGCTAACCAACGAGGTGCAGAACCTGTGTTTTGATGAAGTAGGCACCGGTGTGCTGGAGGTATTTGCAGCCGGTGGTTCACCCGAAGAACCCTATACCTATAACTGGAGCAACGGTAGCCAAAGTTACCTGCTTAGCG
>DATGXP010000776.1:0-3542 GCA_035298845.1 Chitinophagales bacterium | reverse complement strand
ATTTACTGCGCCTGCCACTACCTGCAACTGGCAGCAGTTTTACAGCACATGGAACAGTGGAAGCAATACCACAGCCACTATTTGCATAGTAAATCAAAATACCAATGCGGGTGCTAATGATTTTGCGCTGGACGATATCTCGTTTGCGCTGTTGTGTACGGCCGCCGATACAGTGGTGGTAGCTGTAAACCCTACCTACGCCAATACGCTTAACGTAGCGCTTTGCCAGGGCCAGAGCCACACACTGCCGGATGGAACAACGGTAAATACGGCAGGCACCTATGTTAGAACTTTGCAGACGATGAATAACTGCGATAGTGTAATAACCACTATAGTTACCGTTAGCCCAACCTATGCCAGCACGGTGGTGCAAACCATTTGCCCCAGCGATATGTATATACTGCCCGGTGGCACACCGGTAAACACCACCGGGGTATATATAGATACTCTCTCTACAGTTAATGGCTGCGATAGTGTAATTACAACCAACCTGACGGTAGTGCCACCGAGTATGACCGCCAGTAACGATACACAGATTTGCCTTGGCTCGTCGGTGCAGCTAAATGCAAGCGGCGGTTTATTGTCTTATGCATGGACTCCGACCGCGGGCTTAGATGACCCTGCTATTGCTAACCCCTTAGCTACACCTACACAAACAACCAGCTATATTGTAACCACGCAGGTAGCCAGTGGCGATTTAATTGCCAATGGTGGGTTTGAAAATGGGAATACATCGTTTAGCAGCTCATACACTTATCAAACTGACCTTACCCCTGCGGGCACATATTACGTAGGGCCAAATGCGAATACGTATCACTCTGGTTTTTCGGCGTGCCCCGATCATACTACCGGCACTGGTAACAGCATGATTGTAAACGGGGCGGGAACACCTAATACCAGTGTGTGGTGCCAGACTATTAACGTAGCACCCAACACTAATTATGCCTTTGGCTGCTGGGCCGAAAGTGTGGCAGCCGGTAGCCCGGCAGTTTTGCAGTTTTCTATAAACAACACTTTACTGGGTAGCCCTTTCAATGTGCCTGCAGCAGTTTGCCAATGGCAACAGTTTTATTCGCTGTGGAATTCGGGTGTGAATACAACTGCCAACATCTGTATTGTAAATCAAAACACAACAAGCGGCGGTAACGATTTTGCAATAGATGATATTTCTTTTATAGGGTTGTGCCCTGTAAGCGATACAGTGACTATTACCGTGCATAATCCGGTAACACAAAATATAGACACAGCAGTTTGCCAGGGAGTTACTTATACTTTTGCCGATGGCGGTACATCCACAGTTTCGGTAATAGATACATCGCTGCTGATAGATCAGTACGGCTGCGACAGCACTATTATTACCAATCTTACAGTGCATCCTACATTTGCGATTACTGTATTCGATACTATTTGCCAGGGTGTAACTTACACACTCCCGTCGGGTAGTGTGGTTAACAGTACCGGTGTGTATGCAACAACATTGCAAACTGTATATGGCTGTGATAGTGTGGTAACGGTGGACCTGTTTGTAACACCACCACCGGTTACTGATGTGTATGATACGATATGTGCTAACCAGACATATACCTTGCCATCGGGTAGCACCGTAGGCACCGCTGGTAATTATACCGATACGCTTAACACCATTGCCGGTTGCGATAGCGTAGTTATTACCCACCTGCATGTATGGCCTACATCGGCTACCAATGTGTATGATACTATTTGCATAGGCTCAACCTATAACCTGCCCGATGGCAATAGTGTGACAGCCAGCGGCATATACCCGGTTATACTAACCAACCAATATGGCTGCGATAGTGTGGTTACCACCAACCTTACAGTAATTGATGTAGTGCTTGCCGCACAAGGTACAGATGTGTTGTGCAACGGCGAAAGTACTGGAAGTATTGTTGCAACTGCCAGCGCTGGGCTTGCGCCTTATAACTACGATTTATTAAGCAGCGGAAGTGTTGTTGGTAGCAACGCAAACGGAAACTTTAGCGCATTGGCTGCGGGTAGCTATACTATAGATGTGACCGATAATTTTGGATGCACAGAAACAGCAACGCTAACAATTGGCGAACCCACACCACTTGTAATTGCAGATACGGTTATTAATGTGCGCTGCTTTGATGAAGCAAATGGGGAACTTATAATTACTGCAATTGGAGGCACACCTTCTTATACTTATACGCTTGCCGCTGGCAGTAACAATTCAACCGGAGTATTTACAGGGCTGGTAGCCGGCAATTATGCTTACACAGTAACCGATGCAAATGGCTGTAATCAATCTTCTGCAGTTACGGTAACTCAGCCACAGGCGGTTACCATTTTGCTTGCCCCCGATTCTGCTGTAATTGACCTTGGTGAGACAATACAGTTAAATGCTACATCTAACTACGACCCAACAACTACTTATTTGTGGACACCTAACGCGGGCTTGAGTTGTTATACCTGTCCTAACCCGGTGGTTTCTACTTATAATAATCTGACCTATAATGTGGAGGTAACCGCTACCATAGATGGCAATGAATGTGTGGCCGAAACAAAAGTGCCGGTTACGGTTATACCTAAATATGATTTGTTTATACCCAATACCTTTACACCTAACGGCGATGGCAATAACGACCTTTTTCAGATTTTTGGCAACCTGCCGGCGTTGAAGTTTTTAAGAATAGAAATTTTTAACCGGATAGGTGAAAAGGTATTTGAAAGTAACGACCTGGCTTTTGCATGGGATGGTTCTTATAAAGGAAAGATGCTGGAACCGGGAGTTTTTGTTTATACTATGCGTGCTGTATTTGTAGATAATCACACAGAGAAGATTTATAAAGGAAGTTTAACCTTATTGAAGTAGTGTCTTTAAAACACCAATGCATGTTTAATATCCCCCTGATGAAAAAGACATTTCTTATTATTGCTTTGTTTATTGTTTTTTTTAAGGCAGGGGCACAGACCGATACTTTATTCTGGTTTGCAGCGCCTGAAGTTTCTATATCTACCAGTACGTTCGACCGGCCCATCGTTTTGCGCATTACACCGGCAACGCAGGCAGCCACGGTTACTATTTCGCAACCGGCGGGTGGCGGCATGCCAAACCAGGTAGTTACTATACCTGCTGGTAGCACCCAGACAGTAGACCTTAGTGCATGGATAGACATAATAGAAAACAAACCGGCTGATGCCATTCTTAACTATGGGTTGAAAATACAATCTACCGCACCGGTAACCGCTTACTACGAAGTAGTAAGTGCCCAATGCCAATGCAACCCCGAGATATTTGTGTTGAAAGGTCAAAGTGCCATGGGCAACGATTTTTGGGTGCCATCGCAAAATTACCTGGATAATAACCCGGGATATGCACCGGTTCCGTATTCGGCATTCGATATTGTTGCTACACAGAATAATACTACCATTACTATTACACCTTCCAACGCCATAGTGGGCCACGCTGCCGGGGTGCCCTTTACTGTGGTGCTGAATGAAGGACAGACGTTTTCGGCTACCGCCTCCAGCGGGCTTGCAGCGCAGCACTTGCAGGGCTC
>DATGXP010000775.1:0-3097 GCA_035298845.1 Chitinophagales bacterium | reverse complement strand
ACTACCACCACCGCGCTGCAAGTGCCGCTGTTGAAATAATTGAACCAGGTGCTCCAGGGTATGGTACCGGGGCAATCGGTATTGGTGCCGGGCATATTCTGGTGGCCGCAAATACCCGGTGAAGTATTGTTTTGATTAGTTGCAATACCATACTGTGTACAAAAGTAGCAGGCCATGTTAGCCGATGCCTGCAGCATGGCGGTACTGTTCCATAAGCCGGGGTTGGCATTGGTAGCTTCGTGTTCCTGGCCTATACTTCGTCCGTTGTTATACGGGTAACCGCTGGCCCCGCAATGCCAGGCCGTATTAGCCACCGGTACTACCTGGTAGATAGTTCCGTTGTTAGCCGTAACAAAGTGTGCGCTGGCGTTGGCCGAGCAATTCTGAAACCACGACACAGCACCGGCTGCGGTACCGGTACCTATCCAGTGGTTTACCCAGGTATCTATACTGTGATTGCGGCCGCTGCTATAGTTGCAGGTGGTCATGCTACTTACTGCCGGGCCATAATCACTGCTGCGCGATGCGTCATCTTCTGCTGCGTGGTGATAGTTAGCATTTATAAATGCCATATCCAGCTTAGGGTCGCGCGGCAATACAATCTCTTCATTCCACAGGGTAGTGCTGTGCGCTCCATCGCACATTACGCCATAATATCTATCTGCCTGTATGGTGCGCAATTCATCCGATATTAAACCGGTAAATTTCTTTACAGCAGGGTACCATGTTTCTAAACCATCTTTTTTAACTACCGGTTGCAAAGCATTGTAGTAACTTTGAAGCAATGCCGCAGCGCCGCGTATATTCTGGCGGGCATCATCTTTAAGCACTTGTTCGCTTACACCAAGTAGTTGTGCTGCTTCGCCCAATGTATTGCAATAGTCGTTTTGTACCAGGTGCATAATACCCCAGCCCTGGTCGATAGAAGGGCCCGTTTGTGTCCAGTTGTTTTCAATTTGGCCTATGGTTTTTAACAGGGCTACCGGCACATTAAACTCCAGCGCGGCATCGTTAAAGTATTTATCTACCACCGAAACCGAAGGGTGTGGCTTGCTTAGATAATAAGCCCACAACTCGTGGCTATGCGGTTGCACATCTTTATCAATATGGCTTTCTACAATTCTCAGTTCATGGCTTACATCCCGCTGCAGGTGCAGTTCGCCATTAATAAAAACCGAATCGCATTTGGGTTGTGCAAACAAACTACCACAGCACAAAACTGAAAAGCATAAAGCGTACAACTTTTTCATCGGCACAATTTGGTATAAGAAGTAAAAGGGAAATTACAAAAACAATTGAATGTAGGCTAAAATGAAAAAGCCGGCACATGGCCGGCTTTTTCTAAAAGATTAAGCTTAAAATTACTTTACTTTTTATCTCCTGCTGGTTCTGCTGCTGCATGGCTGCAACCTGCTGCTCCGCCATTTTTCTGGCAACAAGCCGGTGCTGCTGCACCCTTGGTGCAAGCTGCTTTCTCGGTATGTCCGCTGCAAGCTGCAGGGGCTGTCTTGCCTGTGCATGCTGCTTTGGTTTCGGTAGCTGCAGGGGCGTTGATAGTAGATGGTTTAGAATCTACCTTTACTACCGGTGTAGCCTGCTGAACAGTGCTGGCGGTAGCGGCCTGTTGTGCGCTAACAAAGCAAACCATTGCCATAAAACTTAAAATGATGCTTACTTTTTTCATGTCTTTCAATGTTTAGATTTTAAAAATATACTACTACTCAACTAATGTGCCTATTACGGTAATACCACCTTTTACTTTTTGCTTAAGGTCAACTTCTATCTTGGTGCCTACCGGTAAAAACAAATCTACACGCGAACCAAACTTAATAAAACCTAACTCGCCGTTTTGCTGAACTTCATCACCCTCGTTAAGGTACCAGCGTATTTTGCGGGCCAGTTTGCCGGCTATCTGGCGGATAAGGATTTCAGCATCCAGTTCATCATGTTCAATTACCACGGTGTTGCGCTCGTTCTTCTCCGATGATTTTGGGTGCCATGCCACCAGGTATTTACCGGGATGGTATTTTTGGTACTTAACCAGGCCGCTTATGGGGTTGCGGTTAACGTGCACATTGGCTGGGCTCATAAAAATAGAAACCTGTATGCGCTTATCTTTAAAGTATTCGTTTTCAACTACTTCTTCTATTACCACTACCCGTCCGTCGGCCGGGGCTATAATCTGGTTATCGCTGCTAAGGAAATTGCGGGTAGGTATGCGAAAGAAAGAGGCAAAGGCTGCTATAATAACCAACGAAACAGCACCTGTAATGTAGTACACCATTACATTGCGAAAAATGAGTGCTACCGCAATGTTCACCAACAAAAGAACGATACCCGAAACCAAAAGGATTTTGTGTCCTTCTTTGTGAATCTTAATCTTTTTCTTCATTATCTGTTTTGAATAAAGGGCGAATGTAAGGTAAAATTAGCGAAACCGCTTAACAGGTAACGGGCAGGTGTCCAATTTATTGGCTCAGGTACTCTACCACCAGCATCAGGTTTTTAACCTGCGTAAACATCCAGAGGGTAAGCGCCACAAAAGGAACTACCAGGAAAAACGAGTCCATGCGGTCTAAAAAGCCCCCGTGGCCCGGCATTATACTGCCCGAATCCTTAATTCCGAGGTTTCTTTTAAGCAGCGACTCCACAAGGTCGCCATAAGTAGCTGTAACAATAATTACCAATGCCAGTATCACCCATTCTACCGAAGATAACATTTGCAGGTAAGGTATCTTATTGGCAAAGTAATAAGCTACCAAAGTGGTTATGGCGCCCAGAACAGCCCCCTCCCATGTTTTTTTGGGCGATATGCGCTCGAACAATTTACGCTTGCCCAGCAAAGAACCCCAGATGTAGCAAAACGAATCGTACATCCAGATGGCAAAAAACATAGCCAGTATAAACCAGCTGCCCTGCTTAAAATAGATGTTGGCGGTAAGTATAATAGGTACAAGTATCCAGAATACCGCTACTGTTTTCCAGCCCAGGTTTTCGAAAGGCTTGTCAGATTTTGAATACAGCTCTGCAATAAAAAAGATAAACACGGCCAGCGGCACCAATACATTAAGCGCCAGCGCCGAATCGCGGAAGCGCG
>DATGXP010000774.1:0-8117 GCA_035298845.1 Chitinophagales bacterium | reverse complement strand
ACACCGGTGTGCTGCCGTGGGACTGGCTCTACCAATACCGGTGGCAGTCATTAATTGGTGCTGTAATTATCGGCTTGGTATTTTCTTTTGCAGTAGTGCTGCCACATAAACCGGTGCGCTCATTCTTAGCCGATTTCTATTTAGGCCGTGCTTTGAATTTACAACTATGGGGTGGAAAAATAGATGCTAAAATGTGGCTGTACCTGGTAGGTGCCGTAATGCTGCAATTAAATGTGTTAAGCTTTGCCGCACATCATTATTTACAATTTGGCGCGCATGCCTCCGCGGGCTATTTTCTCTCTACTGCCCTGCTTACTTTTTTCCTTATCGATTACCTTACGTTTGAAGAAGTACACCTTTACACCTACGATTTGTTTGCCGAGCGCGTGGGCTTTAAACTTGGCTGGGGCTGCCTTGCTTTTTATCCCTTCTTTTATGCTATACCGCAGTGGTCAACTGTAAACGCACCGGTGGTGCAAATGCCGTGGTATGTTTTAGTGTTGTGCGCACTGGTGTTCTTCACCGGTTGGGGACTTTCGCGCGGGGCTAACCTGCAAAAATTCTTTTTTAAGGTAGACCCGCACAAAAAGTTCCTGGGCATACAACCTGAAACTGTTACCGATGGCAAAAGAACCTTGCTGGTAAACGGCTTCTGGGGCCTCAGCCGCCACATTAATTACCTGGGCGAAATATTAATGGCCACCGGTATTGTGTTGTGTGTAGCCTATGCATTTTCGCCACTGCCCTGGCTATATCCATTTTATTATGTAGTGCTTCTGTTTCCGCGCCAGTTAGATGATGATAAACGCTGTGCCGATAAATATGGCGCACTGTGGATAGAATATTGCAAGCGCGTGCCCCGCAAAATTATACCGGGCATCTATTAAATCTGCGGCAAAGCAATCGCGCTTACAATAAGATGTTATTCTCTGGCTTTAGCGGTGCCGGTATATCGGGTTGGTTGAACATTTCTTTCAAATCGATTTCGATAGTGCGGCTGATGGCGGTGATTGGTACATCGTTAGCGCTGCCCTCAAAAGGGCTTTCGGTGCTTTCGCCTATTTTTTCCATGGTGGTGAATATCCAGGTAGAGAGCGCGCTGAAGGGAACGGACAACCATATCATGTGTTCGCCCATTTTGTTGAACTCCTGCAACATGCCCAGCGGTACCAGAAACACAAATATCTTAATGAAGTATAGGTTGAGTGTAGCATATTGGCGCGGGTAAGGAAAGTTTTTAATGCGCTCGGATACCCCCTGCTGGTTGTAGAATTCTACCAGTAGCTTTTGCAGCTCCATGTGCCGAAAATCTTCAATCAGGCCTTTCTCTAACAGCTCTTTGAGGTAGTCGGATTGCATAGTTATAATCTGCGCTGCCTTATTTGACTTTTTGAAAAGCGCATCTACTTCTTCAGCAGTGAGATACTTTAATAGTTGTTCTTTTAAATCCCCTTTGTGTTCGCTTACACGGAACCATTTGTTTTGATACTCCTGGTTGTGGGGTTGATAAATGGCCTCCCAAACACGGGCTTCGCGCAACTGATACCTTAAAGCGGTAAGCCACGCAAAGTGGCGGTTAATCAATTTTAGTTTCACTTCTTGCAGTTCGGCATCGGATAGTTTAGTACCGGCGTGTTTGTTAGTTATAAAATCTTTGACCAGTATGCCCCAGCTGCGGCTGGCATTTAATATAGCTCCCCATGCTTTGCGCGCCTCCCACATACGGTCGTAGCTGGCGTTGTTTTTAAAGCTTACTACAAAAGCTACAGCCGTGCCCAATAGTGCGATAGGCAACCAGGGGATAGAAAGCCATGTCCAACCCAGAACCGCGTAGCAGAACGTAGGAATAAATGAGATGACAAGTAATATGTAAATGTCTTTACGGGTCCAGGTTATTACCTCTATGAAAGAGAAATGCTTGCCGCTGTGCATGGGTTGGTTTTGGTAACAAGTATAAGGAAAGTGACGAAAATGGAGCGAACCCTACTCAAATACAAAATCCATTCCCCCACATCTATCGGAATGTGGGGGATGGCAAAACGCGGAATTATCTCTGTATAGTGATATTACCGGTAATAGTTTCGGCAGAGGAGTTGGTTGTTGATTTTATGCTATAATAATAAACACCGTTATCCAGTGATTGCACCGAAACGCTTGTAACTGCACCGTTGAGTTTTGTGCTTAGCAGGTTTCTGCCCAGGGCATCGAACAGACGAAATTCGTATTGCTCCGCACCTTTAAACTCCAAACCACCAATGTATATGTCTTTGTTGGCCGGGTTTGGGTAGATAAGCACCTTAGGCGTATTACGCGCAACCTCGCTTACACCTGTAAAAGTGGCTACTACACTATCGAGTACTTGTAGCATGCGCGAATTAGATTTTACAAACACGGGGTACTCATTCAAAGGCACATCTATAATATTGCTGGTGCCACTGGCGAAGGTCTTGCTGTTATCAAACAAATAAACCCAGGTATCATTGGTGCCGGGGAAACTGTTTACCAATACCGTAGGCGAATTGCTGGTGATAGGTGCTACAAAAATATCGCTGCCAAGTGTGTACTGATAATCGGTACTGTTGAGAAACTGCATAATAGATTGTGTAGCATTAAACAGCGAATCGCCCTGGTGCATCAGGTATGGAATCATGGCCTGGTGCAGGCGGGTAAATTTGTTGTAGATAGCATCTGTTTCGGCATCCCACATCCATGGGCGGTGTTCGCCGCCACCGCCGTTTTCCATTAAGGGGCTAAAGGCCCCTAATTGCGCCCAGCGAAGAAACACATCTTTGGTGCGGCCATTTGGAATTCCCGACTCATCGCGGTAGCCTCCTATATCTGAACCCACTACCAGATAATTGTTTACATCGCTTTGATACATATTATTAAGTGCTGCAATCATTCCATCGTAGGTGGCATCCTGGTCGCCCACCCAGCAGGCAAAACCAATATCGCGTGGGGTGAAAGATACCAGGTTAGGGTCGGTAATAAATGTATAACCGTAATTATCTACCGGGCGGCTCATATTTGCACGGTCGTTCCCCAATTGCTGACGGGTATAATCGTGAAAAAAGCGATAGTAAGCGTGCGAATACTGCAGACGGGTTACATTGGCGCCCATGCCTGGTGAGTAAGTGGCTCCTGCCAGAAAAATAGAGTAATCGGTACCATCGCATTTCCATCCATCTATGCCCAGTGCTAGTGTTTTATCAACCAGCGATTTCCACCAGGCTACTGCATCGGGGTTGAAGAAATCTATCATGCTGCCATCGCCTTTCCACCAGGGAATTACTGCCGACCCCGCACCGGCGCTTGTTTTCATAAAGTATCCCAATGAATCGCCATAATGCCACAGGTCTGTCATATCTGTATTGATAGCGGAGGTAATCCAAATAATCACTTTTACATCGCGCGCGTGGAAGGAATCAACCATTGCCTGCGCATTGGGAAACAGAGTAGTATCCCAATCAAAGGTATTGTAGCCTGTCTCCCATGGGCTATCTATAATAATAGCGCCTACAGGTATATTGTGAGCTTTGTAATCATCTATCAATTGCAGGGCGCTGTTCTGCGTGCTTTCGTCTTCCCATACCCAATGGTGGTAAACAAATTCGGGGGCAACCTGTGCGCTAAGGTTGGTTATAGCAAGAACGAGGAACAGGAGGAAAATTCGGGCCATAGTGTGTTTGTTTTGTATGCCTAAACTAATGAATTAAATAGTATTTAGTAGTTAGCGTCAGGTACTGCGGCAAAGGCACATACATACACTTCAGCCACTCATTTTCCTTTGGCGCTAAACAGTCAACTATAATCTCACTCCTAAATCCTGATTTTTTAAGAGTAGGATTTGAGCAATCAAACATACATGCATGATTGTTTTCTTGAAAGCCGTTCCTGCCGTTTGGGCGGATTTTTTAGAATATAGATATGGGCAGGAGAAGAGATTAAGTCCGCCTGACGATTACCGCGATTTCTGGTGGAAGATAAACAACTTCAGACCTGATGAATATTTTAATGCAAGTGAGTTTTGTAGTAAAGTAGAAGTTATTCAAACTCCAGCATCACTTGGTTCTTCTCTACGGCGTTTCGCAGGCTAACGTTCACCTTTTTAATTTTTCCGTCGCGGGGAGATTTGATAACGTTCTCCATTTTCATAGCTTCGAGAATAAGGAGGGTATCGCCTTTTTTTACTTCATCGCCCGCGTTAACCGATATGTTGATGATAAGCCCCGGCATAGGTGCCTTGATAAACTGCACCGCCGATGATGACTTGGCGCTGATGCCCAGTTGCTGTAGCAGCAAATCGTTTTTATCTTTTATGCTTATCTCGTAGTCGGTGCCGTTTACGTTCAGTACCATGGTTTTTTCTTCAGGGTTGTAGCTTATAAGCGTAGCATTGTAGCCCTTGTTATCTTTTATAATGTGGAAGGTGTTCTCCTTCACTTCTATCAGGTCCCAGTCAACCGGTGTGCCGTTTAGCGTGGTGCCTTCTACTGTAAATTCGTTTTTCCCGTTTATGGTTGCCTTTATCATGGACTATGGACTGTGATTAAATGATTGTGTGATTATAGGCTACAAGATTAAGAAAAAGAAATGCATATCGCGCGGAGGGACGGAGATGAATACAAAGAAATGCATGAGAAAAGGCGAATAAATGAATTTTGCATTTAACTCCTGTATTTCCTCCGTGTCTCCGTGCGACACTCTGGCTTGCTACAAAAACCGGCTAATGTTCACCTCTTTCATCAAAGGTTTTTGTTGCAGTATGTGTTCAGTAAAATGCTTTGCAAAATAAGGGGCCAGCGATATGCCCTTGGTGCCCATACCGTTAAATATACCTATGTTGGTGTACTGCGGGTGAAAACCAAGGAATGGCCGGCGATCTTTTACCGTAGGGCGAATGGCAGCCTTGTGATTTACGATTTCAAACGGCGCAGCTAATACCGTAGACAGGTTGCCTAATATTTCATTTTTGCCTTTCTCACTTGGCTGGTTATCATCAAAATACCATTCGTGCGTGGCACCCACGTAGTATAGGTCCTTCTCGGGTAGCGGCATTACCAGCACCTCGCCGTTTATTACGTGCTCCGGATAGAAATCCGGGATGCGGACTAACAGGCATTCGCCTTTGGCTAACTGAAACGGAAAAAATTTGAAGTAGGGGTTATTGATAGCATTGGCGCCGTCGCAAAAAATTATCTTCTGCGCGTTGTGGTTTTTGTATATAACACTATCCGGTTCGTGTTTTAACTGTCCGAAGTCAAAATCTTCATCCAGCAAGCTGTCTTGCTTTTGCAGGAAGTTGCGGTAGTGTGCCAAAAATTTTGCTGCATCTAAACGTGTGCCCCCGTTTATTTCAAAACAGCCGTGGTCGTTTTTTACTTTCTCTGCATCCAGCTTAATTACGCTTTCGTTCTTAAGATAGGGCAAATACTCGGGCATGGCACAGCGTGCGCTCCAGTCGTTCTGAGCCTTAACCGATTCTATAATTTTGAGGATAGAGACCGGGTAGAAGAACCGGTCGTTAAACTGTTGCTCAAACTGCGTATAAGTTTCTTTTATCAGCGGTGCTATATCATCTATCAGCCATGTTTTTACAAACCGCCTGCCGGTAATAGGGTTGGTAATACCCGCCGATACATTAGTGGCTGATGATGGGTTATATTTATCTATTACCAATACGCGCTGGCCCTGCTGTATCAGGCTCCAGGAGAGCATGGTGCCCGCTATACCCTGGCCAACGATGATGTAGTTATACATGGGCCCGAATGTAATAATTGAATACGTGCAGCGGTATGATATTTATTGCCTGGCAATTAGCTTTTGGTCAGCAGCTTCTCTATAGTTTTAGGATACCATTCATGCTCTAACTGCAACACCTTGGCTGCCACGGCTTCTGCATTATCTGTGCTATCAATGCTTACCGACTTTTGCAGTATAGCTTCACCTTCGTCATACTTTTCATTTACATAATGAATGGTAATACCGGTTTCGGCATCGCGGGCCTGTAATACTGCTTCATGTACTTTTTTACCATACATGCCTTTGCCCCCATGTTTAGGCAGTAGCGCCGGGTGTATGTTAATGATACGGTTTTCAAACTTCTTGATAAGGAAACCGGGTATTAGCTGAAGGTAACCGGCCAGCACCAGCAGGTCTATGTTCAGGGCACCCAGCAGCTTGTTCATATTCTCTTCATTGCCCATAAAGTTTTTCCCTACAATGGCCGAGATGATTTTATGCTGGTGGGCTATTTTAATTACGCCCGCATCGGGGTTGTTGGTTACTACCAGGGCAACTTTAATGGTAGGGTGGTTGTTGAAGTATTCTATAATGGCCTGAGCGTTGCTTCCTTTTCCGCTGGCAAAAATTGCTATATGCTGCATGCCTGTAAAAATAAAAAGAGGCGCAGTATACTGCGCCTCTTTTTCAACAATAGAATGGTGTTAATGTACTATTAGCTTGCGTATTAGCTTGTCGTCGTTGTGCTTAATACGAACAAAGTATTCGGCGGCACGCAGAATTTTTACAGGTAATGCATAGTCAGTTCTACCAACAGGCAGGTCAAGTTCTACCATATCCTGTACAGGTTGGCCCATAACGTCCATAATTTCTAAAGTAACCTTGCCTGCTTTTGGTAAAATAATGCCCAAAGTGGCTTCCCCTCTTGCCGGATTTGGCGAGGGACCTATTAGCTGTATCACATCGGTTAGCGAAGCACACGCATCGTTATTATCCAGCCTGGTTTCGGTTTCGCCGCGGTTTACGCTGGTGGCTTCTACGCATACATACGTGTTGGCACTGCCTGCAGCTACCACAAAATTTGCCTTAAACTTATATTGGGCTGCACTTCGCGCCGGGAAAATACTGTCTCTGTCTTCGCTAATTACCCCGCCGCTGCCTATGGTGGCATATAGTTTGGCGGTGGTTATCATACGGGTGCCCACATTACTCAAATCGGCATAAACAGTTACCAGCACGGTGCCATCCGATAATGGAAACTCATCGGTGTATACATTGTCAACCGCAATATCCAAATCGGTTACCACGACGGTGATGCTTTTGGTTATAGAGTCGGCGCATCCATATGGGTTAGTGGCTACCAGCTTAATAGGGAAAGTATCGTTGGTAGTGTAGGCATGCGTTGTATTAAAGGTGTTGTCTGTTGCGCCATCGCCAAAATTCCACAGGTACGTTGAAGCATTAACGCTGGTATTGGTAAAAGTGGCAAACAATGGTGCGTCGCCATATTGAGGCGAGAACGTGAAATTGGCTACCGGTATGGGCGCTACGTAGATGTAACCACTGGTGGAATCTTTACAGCCATTCTGCGATGTAATTTGCAGTTTTATTGGGTATACACCCGTATCACCAAAGTAATGTTGAGGCGACTGCCCTGTATAGTTAGTGCCCGCAATATTCCATTTCCAGGTGTTATTTTGCTCAGTTACAATTGACGTGTCCAGTGGTGTATAGTAGTTGTTTTTGCAGGTTACTCCATTTACAAAACCAGCATCGGGTTTAGGATAAACCCTTACTGTTTTTGTTATTACGTCTACACAGCCAATCGCATTTTCTACCTGCATGCTTACGGTAAATGAATCGGCCTGGGCATATTTGTGCTTTATGTTTTTCTGGGAATAGAAATGATTGTCGCCAGTGCTCCACAGCCACGAAATAATAGAATAAGAAGGCGTTAAATCTTTAAGTAACACAGAATCTCCGGCACATAAGTTAGTAAACGAAAAGTCGGCTACCAGTTCTGCAAATACCTCTACTGAATCCTTCTTACTGCTTTTGCAGCCATCGCTGTTAGACGTTGTTAGCGTAACTTCATATTTGCCCTGCGCCGGGAATGCAAATTTTGGATTTGGCAGTATAGATGAATCCAGACCGGCAAAATTCCATTTCCAGGTCATAAGCTGTGCCGGCAGGGCGGTGCTGCTATAGTCAGTAAACTGTGTTTCTGCAGTGGCGCACGAAACTCTTGATTGAAATAAGGTAACAGGCTTAAGATAGGCCGGTAAAGTTTTGGTAAGGCTGTTTACACAACCCGAATCGGTGGTAGCTGTAAGTGACACCGTATAAGACCCCGGGGCTGTATAAGCGTGAGTGGG
>DATGXP010000773.1:0-2738 GCA_035298845.1 Chitinophagales bacterium | reverse complement strand
GAGCGCATTAACCTGCACTCGGTGTTTACCGGCAACCCCGGCACTGGTAAAACCACGGTAGTAAAGCTACTGGGGCAGATATACAAGAGCATGGGCTTGCTAAGCAAAGGCCATGTGAAAGAAGTTGACCGCTCGCAGCTGATAGGTGAGTACATAGGCCAAACGGCCCCTAAGGTGAAAAAAGCCATAGAGGAAGCCAAGGGTGGTATCCTGTTTATAGATGAAGCCTACTCGCTGGCCCGCGAAGCCGACGACAGCAAAGATTTTGGTAAAGAGGCTATTGAAGTGTTGATAAAGGAAATGAGCGATGGCAGCAAAGACCTGGCTGTAATGGTAGCCGGTTACCCGCACGAGATGGATATTTTCCTGCGCTCTAACCCGGGTATGAAATCGCGCTTTGCCAATTATTTCCACTTTGAAGACTACCTGCCCGATGAGTTGCACTCTATAGCGGTAAACTATACCTTATCTAAAAACGTGCACCTGACCGAGGCTGCGCAAAATTACCTGGCCGACCAGCTAATGGAAGGTTTCCGTAACCGCGATAAGAGTTTCGGTAATGCGCGTTTCGCCATCTCTATTATTGATGAGGCCAAAATGAACCTTGGTTTGCGCCTGATGAAACGCGCCGACCTGCGCGAATTGGATGGACAGATGCTTTCTACCATAGAGGTTGAAGATATTGAGCAGGTGTTCCGCCAGCGCGGCAAACGCAAATTCAACATCAACATCAACGAAAAGCTGCTGGCCAGCGCTATGGATGAGTTGAACCAACTGGTAGGTATCAGCAATATTAAGAACGAAGTAAACGAGTTGGTTAAGCTGGTGCGCTTCTATCACGATATTGGTAAAGATGTATTGAACAAATTCTCGCTGCATACAGTATTTACCGGTAACCCCGGCACCGGTAAAACTACTGTGGCCCGTATTATGGGTAAAATATACAAGGCGCTTGGTTTGATAGAGCGCGGCCATATGGTAGAGCTTGACCGCCAGGGACTAGTAGCAGGTTTTGTAGGCCAAACGGCCCTTAAAACTGACGAGCGTATTAAAGAAGCAAAAGGTGGCGTATTGTTTATAGACGAAGCCTATGCCCTTGGCGAGGGTGGCGACTTTGGCCGCGAGGCTATAGAAACCCTGCTGAAGCGTATGGAAGATAGCCGTGGCGAGTTTGCGGTAATAGTAGCGGGTTACACCGAGCCTATGAACCGTTTCTTAGAATCTAACCCTGGTCTGCGTTCACGCTTTGACCGCACCTTCAACTTCGTTGACTACAACGAGAGCGAATTGTTCCGCATAGCACTTTCATTGCTGAAGGTAGAAAACATACGCCTGGATAATGAGGCTTACGATTACCTGCAAAAGTATATCAACTCCATTTACATCTACCGCGACAAATACTTTGGTAACGCGCGCGAGATACGTAAACTGGTAGCCGATGCCGTGCAAAACCAAAACCTGCGCCTGGCCGGTATGAAGAAAGATGAGCGGACCAAAGAAATGCTGGAGACCATGACCATTGAAGATCTTAAAGAATTTAAGATTAACGAAGGCAAGCGTGGTAGCCTTGGCTTCAAGTATTAGACTATTCGCCGATTAAACAATCAGACAATGAAATACGAAAGGCTTTCGGAGAAATCTGAAAGCCTTTTTTTATTTTGTATTTATAACCTCATGGAAAAAGATTGGCAGCATCTAGGAGCATTACTTGGTAGAACCTTCATTGTCGCGTCTTCTGAAAATTTACCTTATTGGAATGGTCATTCAGATGAATCAGAGAGTGATTATGAAAGTATAGCTGATCTGATTAGCACTGAAGAGGGAAATATGACGCTTTATCAGAAAGCTGGAAGGCAGTTTTACATTTTCTTTAGTATGGCTACCAAGGTTGAATTATTTAGAAAAGGTGATAGTCTATTTATAATAGATGGTTTGCTATTCAATAAATCACTAGAGGGAGTACAAAACATACAAAAACAGGAAACTGAGAAAATATCTTTCAATGTATCAATGCCTAACAGTTGGTTAAATGTTTTTGATGCAACACTTACAGGTAACGAAATGGGGAATAACAAAACAGAAGGACTCCACAGTGCTTACAAAAGTGATTACTATTCTTACGCATCCATAAAGTTAAAGGAAGGAAATTACAGTGTGTATCGAATAATACTAACTTGTAAACTGGATGGCGAAGAAGGCGAGCTATATGGTATTGAACTGAGAAAAGAAACATAAAGAAGCATGAGTGTATTACCTCCATTAAAACGTTTCAACGTCCGTGTATACGGCCTGCTGATAAACCCGCAGCAACAACTGTTAGTTGCTGACGAAGCCTTTAAAAGCGGACAAAAGGCTACTAAGTTTCCCGGTGGAGGGTTAGAGTTAGGCGAAGGTTTGATTGAAGGTTTAAAACGGGAATTTGTAGAAGAAACAGGTATAGACGTAGAAGTGAAGGAACACTTTTACACCACCGATTTTTTTGTGCGCTCCTTCTTCGAGTTATCCCCCGATAGCCAGATTATCAGCATCTATTATATTGTCGAATCTGCCGATTGGCAAAAGATAAAAACCAGCACTACCAAATTCGATTTTGAATACATAGCAGGTAAAGAATCCGAATCTTTCCGCTGGGTAAACTTAAGTGAACTGGATGCCGAAACGGATATTGTATTGCCTATTGATAAGGTGGTAGTGGGGATGTTGAAAGAGAGGATTCGCTAAATTCATTTAATGACAAG
>DATGXP010000772.1:0-2937 GCA_035298845.1 Chitinophagales bacterium | reverse complement strand
GCTGTTCATGCCCAACTCGTCCTGAATGGTCTTTAGCTGCTGCGATAAAAAATAATCCCTCTGCTGTTTGTCCATCTCCTGGCGCACCTTGCCTTGTATCTGGTTTTTCATTTCCAGCATCTGAATTTCCTTGTTCAGGTGCTCCAGCACAAAGCGCACACGCTCTTTCATATCGGCAATCTCAAGCAGGGCCTGCTTTTCGGCTATAGATATATTGAGGTTGCTTGAAATAAAGTGGGTAAGCGTAACCGGGCTGCCTATGTTTTTCAGCACAATGCCTGCCTCGCTCGGTATTTGCGGGTTTAGCTTAATAATGTTGCCGGCCAGTTCTTTAATGCTCATCATACTGGCGTCAAATTCTTTGTCGTTTACAGGTATAATATCCTGTAGTACTTCAATGCCCGCCTTAATAAATGGCTCCGACTGTATTAAATCTTTGGTAATAAAGCGGTTACGGCCCTGTATAATAGCCGTGGTGCTGCCATCGGGCATTTTAATCATGCGCAAAATCTGCGCTACTGTACCTACCCTGAAAATATCCTTAAACTCTGGTTCTTCGATACTTGCGTCAATTTGACCGACTACGCCTATCAGTTTATTGACCTTATATGCCTCTTTGACCGCTATAATGCTCTTATCCCGCCCAACAGTTATAGGCAAAACCACGCCCGGAAACAAAATTGTATTGCGCAAAGGTAGTATTGGTAAAATAGCCGGTATATCCAGTTTTTTGCCGTCTGCACCGTCTTCTTCGGGCAAAATGGGCAAAAAATCCACTTCCTCATCGGTACCGCTCTGCTGTAAAAAATCCATCATATCCTTCTTGTCCATCGTATCTTAATTGTAGTATAATAATAAGGGATTTCCATTAGGTCAATTCCAGTGCCAACCTTGTTAAAAAGGCAGAGTTGGCAGATTCAGTGCCGCAATCTGCAGCGCAGCATCTTTCAATAAACTGCAACAAAATCTTTTGAATGTAGAATTTCTAATACTTTTTCCCCTTTTTGCTGGCAATGGACCGCCAACTGATAGACCAATTATGAGCTTTATGTGGTTTTTGATTATTTTCTATCGCTTATGCCTAAAATTGGATTTGGTAATTAGGTTTCATCCATTATATTTGCGCTCCCAAATTTAAGAATATGTACGCAATAGTAGAAATAGCAGGACAGCAGTTTAAGGCAGAAGCCGGTAAGAAAATTTACGTTCACCGCCTTGAAGGCAACGAAGGCGATGCAATATCGTTCGACCGTGTGCTTTTAACCGATAACAACGGCACTGTAACTGTAGGTACACCTACTGTATCTGGTGTTAAGGTAAACGCCAAGATTGTTGAACACCTGAAAGACGATAAAGTAATCATCTACAAAAAGAAGAGAAGAAAGACTTACGAAAAGACCCAGGGTCACCGTCAATCTTTAACTCAAATCTCTATCGAGAGCATTGCGTAATTAATCAGCAAATTCAAGTAATCACTAATAAAAGTAAAACCAAGAAGTCATGGCACATAAAAAAGGTGAAGGTAAGGTAAAGAACGGACGTGATAGCCACAGCAAACGCTTAGGCATTAAAATATTTGGTGGCGATTTCGCTATCCCTGGTAACATTATCGTTCGTCAGCGTGGTACAGTTTACCACCCCGGCAATGGTGTAATGCTTGGTAAAGACCACACTATCTTCGCCGTAGTAGAAGGTATGGTTAAGTTTACCAAAGGTAAAAACGACCGCCAGTTTGTACACGTGTTAGAGCCAGTAGCAGCAGCTTAATTAGCTACCTGTTTAATATAAAAAAGCCCATTCGCAGAAAGCGATTGGGCTTTTTGTTTTTTCATTCACCGCCAAAATTCAGCGGTTCACCGCAATGTGTGTGTTAACGGACTGTAACAAATGCTAAATGGCCTTTACACCTAAAAGATAGACGCCTCTAAATCGTTATATTTGTCAAACACAAACTATGCAAACAACTAAAAGAGCTTTCTACCGGCTATCCGTACTAGCTGCCTGTTTTGTTATGCTGGCGGTTTTTATATCGGCTACCAAACCTGCGGAAATGGATAATGTTGCACAACCTGTTGAGGTGCCGGGCATTTATGCCAATCTTCATTTAAAGCAATTGGGTCTTAGCGAAAGTGCATTCAACGCAGCAGTGAAGGGCTGGCAGAAACTGAAAGATAAAGGAGCTATAACCAAAAACATTATCTCTATCTGCGACTTTAGCCAAAGCAGCAACAACAAGCGCCTTTATGTAATTGATTTGGTTAGCGGCACATTGTTGTTTAACACGCTTGTAGCGCACGGCCGCAACACAGGCGAAGAGTTTGCTAAAGTATTCAGCAACCAGCCAGAATCGCATAAAAGCAGCCTTGGTTTCTACAGCACAAAAAACACTTATGTCGGCGAACACGGCCTTAGTCTTAAATTAGAAGGCAAAGAGCCGGGTTTTAATGATAAAGCCGAAGAGCGCGCTATTGTAATGCACGGTGCCGATTATGTGTGCAATACCTTTATCTGCCAGTTTGGTCGCCTGGGCCGCAGCTTTGGTTGCCCATCGGTGCCTTACGGCGAGCACGAAAAGATTATCAATACCATTAAAAACGGTACCTGCCTGTTTGTGTATTACCCCGATAAAAAATACCTGGCCTCATCTAAGCTACTGAGGTAGAGTAAGATAACTGATATACTAAAAGGTCTGGCAATATTGATTGTCAGGCCTTTTTTGCTTTAGCAGGGAATCTATAATCCAACCCCGCATCTGGCTTGCCAGGACTGGGAGAAAATAAATCCGGCTAAAAGTGTGTTTGCAAGTATATTTTATTATTATCTTTAACATAACACTAACATTTCTTTAACCGAAAAATGCACACCTATGAAAACCAAATTAGCCACATCAGTTTTTACTGCCATTGGGTTTAGCCTGCTGCTTTACAGCTGCCAAAA
>DATGXP010000771.1:0-3646 GCA_035298845.1 Chitinophagales bacterium | reverse complement strand
ATAGCTGTTTAGCGCGCAGTCATTCGCTTTTCGTAGTTTACAGTGCCGTGCACACGGGCAAAAAGTTTGGCAGCCTCCAGGTCAACTTTGCCATCTTTAATCAGGTTATTTTTGTAAATAAGTTTAACGGCCTGGTTCATTCCCAGCCATATCCAATCGGCTTTAATCTCCTGGTCGTCTAAAAAGATAATATCGTGGTAGCTCATAGTACCGCGCGGGTTGCTTTGGCTAATTGCACGAGAATCGGTATAGTACACGGGCTTGAAAATTATTAAAGTTTTTCCTTCCAGGTTTTGAATGTTGTAAGTAAAAGCTCCGGCATTGTTTTCCCTTACTATTTTAAAAACCTGTGTGCCGTTTACCGTGGCTATTTCTGTTTTACGGTCATAATCTATGTCCAGTTTTTCTTTTTGTGCAAAAGCGGTAGCCATGGTAAGTAACATGGCAAATAAGAAGATTGTCTTTTTCATGGGGATGTTGGTTAAATTTTAAATGTTATTTAGAATTAATTTGTTCGTGCAAATATTGATTAACTCGTATTTATATCCAAATCATTTTTAGGCCGGTTTATCGGATGCCAAAAACAATATGGCTTAATAATTGTTTATTTTTTTTGAGGTTCAAATAGCCTGGTTTATAGTTTCTTACATTTACGGTATAAAAATGTACACATGAGAAAAGTATATCTTTTGGTTTTGGTTATAGTAGCTTGTTATAGTAGCATATCTGCCCAGGAGATATATCGCACCAAGCATGGCGATGTGGCGATTAGTGTTACTATTCACGACTCCATTTTATTAATGGTAAGCAACGAACTTTCGGTAGCGTTAGATTACGAGTCATCTAAGGTGTCTTTCAAGGTCCCCGTAGAAACATTTAATACGCGGGTAGATTCCATTGATAGTAAGTTGAGGATGTTGAAAGGCTCTCTGATAGAGTTTACCGGCAAAGTGGGCATCACCATCAATACGCAAAATTTTGCACCTCAGCGGTATAATCTCG
This sequence comes from Chitinophagales bacterium, assembly GCA_035298845.1. GTDB lineage: Bacteria > Bacteroidota > Bacteroidia > Chitinophagales > LD1 > Bog-950. The sequence goes on along the minus strand of DATGXP010000771.1, from coordinate 2,644 downwards.
AGGGGCAGGTTAACAGTACCAATCCACCCGTACCGGTAAGGGGCAACGGCTCTATGAACTGCATACCCGCCGGCGACCGTGCAACACCCGCCTGCACTTTTCTTTTAAATTTCGAAACTACCCTTACGGCCCTTCACTTGCGTGAGGCTTTTCCCGATGCTGACGAAGGTGTGCGGATAGAAGTGAGGCAGTCAATTCTGGAAAGGGATAATGAGTGAGATTATTATACAGGATTATTCTCCGCAGTGGCCATTGGCATTTGAAAAATTAAAATCAGCATATCAAATTGCTTTAGGTCTCCTTATTGCCGATGTTCAGCATGAAGGTAGCACATCTGTTGTGGGCCTTGCAGCAAAACCGGTTATCGATATTGATATAATTATTCCTGATAACGAATGCTTACCGCAGGTAGTAGTAAAACTTGGGGAGTTAGGGTATAAGCATAGGGGCGATTTGGGAATTGCCGGACGTGAGGCTTTTACGCTAATTGCAAATGTGCATCAATGGCCTAAGCATAACTTGTATGTTTGCATGGCGGATAGTATTAGCCTTAAAAATCACCTGGCATTGCGCGACTGGTTGCGCTGCCACCCGGAAAGTGTAAGGGAGTATAGTGAGCTGAAAAAACAACTGGCTATAAAATATGCGCACAATATTGATTTATATGTGGAAGGTAAAACTGCCTTTATAACAGATATTTTGCGCCGGGCAGGATTTAACGAAACAGCCTTACAGGAAATTACCAATGCTAACAAAGCGAAGCTGTAGCTGCTTTACTTCGGCGCCTTTTTCATCAGGTAAATGGCCAGCGCCAGGTAAAGTAAATTCGGAATCCAAACTCCTAATACAGGCGGCAACGAAGAATTAGTTGAAAAAGTAACTGAAAATTTCATGATGATTTCGTAGAGCGCACTTAAACCAATGCCCAGTACCAAATGCCAGCCAAGCCCGCCACGCACCTTACGCGATGCAAGGCTTACGCCTATCAGCGTTAAAATGTAAATACTAAAAGCGGATGAAGTGCGGCGAAGGCGCTCTACTTCAAAAAACTCCACATCGGGTTGGCCGCTTTTAATCATTTGGGCTATGTAGGCTTCCAGCTCGGGGGTGGTCATTACATCTTTAAATATCTCGGTAAAACGGATGTCTTCAGGCTTAAAAGGCAGCACTGTATCTAATAGGGGGCCGCTGGTAATTATATCGCGTTTCTCATTCAGCCTGCGCTCGTAGTAGTTATATATTTGCCAATGTTGCTTTACACTATCCCACTCAATTTTTTCAGAGCGTAGTTTATACGATAGCTTACCATCCTTAAACTTATCGATAGAAAACTTAAAGCCTGTACGGTCCGAAGGTTTATAGTTTTCTATATAAATAATAGTGCCCGGTTCTACCATGCGGTGCAGGTTATAGCGCATACCCTGTATGGGTTTGCTCACATATATTCTTTCAAAGGCTATGCGCTTGCTATTGGAGTAGGGTACAAAGTAGTGGTTGCCGAAATAAAAGATAACAGCCAGTATGGTGGCCCCCACAAAATAGGGATAGAGCATACGATAGAAACTGGTGCCGCTGTTAAGTATGGCAATTATCTCGGACCTGGATGCTAACTGGCTGGTGAAAAATATAACCGATACCAACACAAAGAAAGGCCCAATAAGCGATGTAATGTAGGGGAAGAAGTAGATGTAGTAATCAAATATGATAACCTTAGCGGTGGCGTTGTTGGCAACAAAAGGGTCGATTTTTTCGCTCAGGTCAATAACTATGGTAATGGCGAGTAGCAGCACCATTATAAAAACAAAGGTGCCTAAAAACTTCTTTAGTATATACCAATCCAGTTTTTTCATCTTACAGCCTGCGCATTAATCTTTCTTGTGTTGTTTTTTTCCATGCAGCAAAGGTGCCGGCTACAATTTGTTTGCGGGCCTCGGTAACCAACCACAAATACAGGCTCAGGTTATTTATGCTCGATATCTGGGCTCCCAGTATTTCGCCGGTATGCACCAGGTGGCGCAAAAATGATTTGGAATGATGGCGCATCAGTTCGCAATCGCTCTCTGCATCAATAGGTGAAAAATCTTCTTTCCACTTTTCATTTTTAATATTGATAATACCCTGGCGCGTGAATAACATACCGTTGCGCGCGTTGCGGGTTGGCATTACACAGTCAAACATATCGATGCCTAACGCTATACCCTCTAAAATATTGGCCGGTGTGCCTACGCCCATCAGGTAGCGCGGTTTGTCTTTAGGCAATATATCGCATACCAGTTCGGTCATGGCGTACATATCCTCGTCAGGCTCGCCTACGCTAAGTCCGCCTATAGCATTGCCCTCGGCACCCATGCTGGCTATAAACTCTGCACTTTGCTTACGTAATTCGGGATAAACACTACCCTGCACAATGGGGAAAAGCGTTTGCTTGTAATCGTAAGGGCTCTCCGTTTCATTAAATCGTTTAATACACCTTTCCAGCCACCGGTGGGTCATGTGCATCGATTTTTTGGCGTAGTCAAATTCACACGGGTAAGGGGTGCACTCGTCAAATGCCATAATAATATCTGCGCCTATTTTGCGCTGTATATCCATTACCGACTCGGGGGAAAAAAAATGTTTCGACCCATCTATATGGCTGCGAAAC
>DATGXP010000770.1:0-2362 GCA_035298845.1 Chitinophagales bacterium | reverse complement strand
CTGGGAGATGACTACGTAGTTACCTCTTGTTATGGCCACATACGCGACTTACCGGATAGCGGTTTGAACATAGATATAGAGAATGGTTTTGAACCCAACTATGTAGTAAGCGAAGACAAAGAGAAGGTAATAAAGGAACTTAAAAAACTCGCCAAAGGATGTGACGAGATTTACCTGGCAACGGATGAAGACCGCGAGGGTGAGGCCATTTCATGGCACCTTTGCGATGTATTAAACTTAAATCCTGGTAAGGCAAAGCGTATTACTTATACGGAAATTACGAAGGAGGCTGTTCAGCATGCGGTAGCTCACCCCCGTACTATTAATATGGACCTGGTAAATGCCCAGCAGGCCCGCCGTGTGCTCGACCGACTGGTAGGGTACGAAATTTCGCCTGTATTATGGAAGAAAGTTCGTCCGTCGCTTTCAGCAGGCCGTGTGCAATCAGTTGCAGTGCGTTTGATAGTAGAGCGCGAAAGAGAGATACGCAACTTTATACCTGTACCATCATTTAAAGTAGTAGCTTACTTTTTTGTAACAGATGCAAATGGTAAAAAAGCCTCGTTTAAGGCCGAGCGCGGTAACAACTTTAAAACCCAGGAAGAGGCAGAAAAATTTCTGAATGAAGTAGCTAATGCTGAATTTAAAGTTAGCGCTATAGAGAAGAGACCGGGTAAGCGTTCGCCGGCCGCTCCATTTACTACATCTACCTTACAGCAAGAAGCATCGCGCAAATTGGGCTTTTCGGTATTAAATACCATGCGCGTAGCGCAGCGTTTGTATGAGAACGGGCATATTACTTATATGAGAACGGACTCTACCAACCTATCTGAAACTGCGCACAAGGCTCTATCTAAAGAGATAAGCAGCAGGTACGGCAAAGAGTTTTATGAACTGCGTAATTACCAAACCAAACATGCAGGCGCACAAGAGGCGCACGAAGCCATCCGCCCATCGCAGATGGATGCAGCTAGCGTAGATGCCGAAAGCGATGAGCAAAGATTGTATGATTTGATTTGGAAACGCACCATTGCTTCGCAAATGGCGGATGCTAAAATTGAGAAAACTGTTATTGATATAGTAAACAACAAGAACAAGGAAACTCTGCAGGCAAAGGCCGAGGTTATTTTGTTTGAGGGGTTTTTGAAGGTATATAATGAAGGAGTAGATGAAGATGCCGAGAGCGATGAGGAAGCAGAAGCGCTGATACCACCGGTTAGCGAAGGCCAGGTATTGGATTTAAAAGAATTAACTGCTACCGAAAGATTTACCAAAGCAGCTGCCCGATATACCGAAGCAAGCCTTGTAAAAAAACTGGAAGAGTTGGGTATCGGCCGTCCATCAACTTATGCGCCTACCATTTCTACTATTCAAAAGCGCAATTACGTTGTTAAAGAGCCGCGTGAAGGCGTGGAGCGCAAATACAACGTGTTAACCTTAAAAGGAGGCACAGTAAGCACCGAAACCAAAACGGAAATTACCGGTGCCGAGAAAGGAAAGCTGTTTCCTACCGATATAGGTATGCTGGTGACCGATTTCCTGGTAGAGAATTTTAAAGATATTCTTGACTATAACTTTACGGCCGATGTTGAGGCCCAGTTTGATAAGGTGGCTGAAGGCAAGAAGGTTTGGAATAAAATGATTGGCGATTTCTACAAGCCATTCCACAAAAATGTAGAGACCACTACCAAAGATGCTGAACGGGTATCGGGCGAACGCTTATTAGGTACCGACCCTGCATCGGGCGAACCGTTGATAGTGCGCATGGGCAAGTTTGGCCCAATGGCGCAGATAGGCAAAGCCGATGAAGAGACCGGAAAAAAGGCCCGCTTTGCAAAACTGCGAGCTAACCAATCGCTGGAAACTATCACGTTTGAAGAAGCAGTAGAGTTGTTTAAACTGCCAAGAACACTGGGCCAGTTAGATGGTAAGGATGTAAAAGCAAGCATAGGACGTTTTGGCCCTTACATACAACACGATAAGTCTTTTGTATCTATACCTAAAGACAGGGACCCCTATACGATTAATTTAGAGGACGCCCTAACGCTTATCCGTGAGAAAGCCGAGAAGGATGCTGCCAAGCTGATACTTAACTTTGAAGCTGAAGGTATACAGGTTCTTAACGGAAGATATGGACCTTACATTAAAAAGGATAAGGACAACTATAAAATCCCTAAGGATAAATCGGCTGAGCACCTTACTATTGAAGAGATACAAACTATAATAGGAGAGCAGGGGCCTAGTAAAAAAGGCGGACGTAAGTGGGGCAATAGAGCAGCAGCGCCCGCTACCAAAGCACCGGCAAAAAAAGCGCCTGTTAAAAAAGCAGCCGCCAAGAAAAAGAAAGCATGACAACAGATAG